>JANOSS010000027.1:0-51003 GCA_031415995.1 Caulobacter sp.
CCCCACCCCCTCTCCCCGGGGCCCGGTTCCCCCCCCCGGGGCGGGGCTGGGCCGGGGGGCCCCCACCGCGGCGGCGTGCAGAGCGTCGGTCGGAGCGCTGCCGGCCTCTGGATGCGATCCAAACCGCACGATGGCCACTTGATTGACCGGGTCGATGAACAGCCTCTGGCCATAGACGCCCAAAGCGCAAAAGGCGCTCTGGGTGTTGTGCGTGTGCCACCAAAGACTGCGATAGGACCAACCGGATCGGGTCGGCTGGCCGGCCGCCGCGAACACGGCCTGGTCACCGCCGCGCCGCAGACTGGCCAAGGCGCCTGCGGGCACGACGCTCAGATCCCCAACCTTGCCGTCCTCCAAGAGCATCAGCGCCAGGCGAGCCAGATCGCGGGCGGTGGCATTGAAGCCCGTCGCGGCGATCTCCTGACCTGCGGGATCCACAATCAGATAGGCGTCGTGCTCGGCGCCGATCGGCCCCCAAAGTCGCGTCGTGATCAGATCGCTCAGCGCCTGGCCGGTAGCCCTTTGCAGCGCCCAACCGATCACGTCCCCGACGGGGGTGCGATAGGCGAAGCGTGATCCCGTAGGCGCCGCCCGGCGGGTCAAACCGATCAGGGCTTCATAGACGCCGACGGAGGGCGGCTGGCCGGTCTTCGGCCCCCAATAGGCCGGCGACCAAGTATGGATCTCGGCGTCGGGATTGGCATAGGTCTCGTCGAACGCCGCCCCGTCGACCATATCCAGCAGATCGCGGATCGAAGCGCCCGCGAAGGCGCTCGTGGCCAGTTCCGGCACATGGTGATCGACTAGGGCAGACAGGTCGATTGCACCTTCGGCCGCCAGGATTTCCGCCAGCAAGCCAACAATGGACTTGGTGATCGAGAACACCATGTGCGGCGTTGCCTCCGTCATGTCACGCCCATAGCGCTCCTCGACGATTACCCCGCGATGCAGGACAACCACCGCATCCGTATGAGTGGTCTCCAGATAGTCGTGCCAGCTCATCCCCTTGCCGACCGGGCCGGGAATGCGCAACGAATCCAGATCTGCCAGGGCCACCGGCAAGGTGCGCGGGTTTTGCGACCGGGCGACACCGCTGCTGCGAAACAGCTCCCGGGCATGTTGGAACGCCCAGATTGACCGAGGAAACCGGTTCCAGTTGTCCCGCGTCACACGCTCAGCGGGATTGGGCGGAAAGCCTGTCATCAGGTGTCGATCGCGCCAGCCGGGTTGCGGGCTCAGGACCACACGGCTGACCTTCTGCCCTCGACCTCGCCTGTCAGATCATTCGGGGCGACCGTCCGGTACACCGAGCCTATGGCCGGAGTTCCCTGGCAATCCACCATACCGCGTCGAACCAGTTCGATCAAATGTGCGAGCATGGAATGAGACGCCGCCGGGTAGAGACGTGTTTCCACCCCGGCATAGAGTTCGGGGACCATGCACCGGATCGTCGCTTGGCCGCGCCGCTGCAACGCCTCGACGATCTGAGCCTCGCGGTGCCGCCGGTGGGCGATATAGGCGTCCAGGAAGGGGCCCGGCTGGGTGATCGGCGGACCATGGGTCGGCCATAGCACCGCGAATTGTCTGGCCCGGATACGGGCCAGGGTGGCCATGTAGGCCCCCATGTCGCCATCGGGAGGGCTGATGATCGTCGTGGACCAACCCATCACGCAGTCGCCGGGAAACAGCGCCTGCTCGTTCTGAAGGACGTATCCATAGTGGCTGGCGGTATGCCCGGGCGTCGCCAGGGCTTCCAGGGTCCAGCCATCGGCGGAAAACCGCTCGCCATCATGAAGCGGAACATCGGGCGTAAAGCTCAGATCGTCTCCCGCCTCCAGCCGAATGCCTCCATTGGATGGCTGGCAGGGCTCGGGACCGGCATAGATTACTGCGCCCGTTCGCGCGGCCAGCGGACGGGCCAATGGCGAATGGTCCATATGAGCGTGGGTCACGAAGATCCGGGTCAGTCTCTGACCCGCCGTAGCGGCCAGGATCGCATCCAGATGCTCCTCCAGTTCGGGCCCCGGATCGATGACAAAGATTTCCGCCCCGGGCTCGTCGCGACCGATCAGGTATGTGCCCGTCCCGGTAAAGGTGAACGGCCCGGGGTTGCGCGCGACGATGCGGCGGATCAGCGGCGACACCGATTTGACCTGCGCATAGTCAAAATCAAAATCGCGAACGAACGGAATCACGGCCTTGCGCCTTGCAAAAGGGGTTTGAGCGCCCTGGCGATCGTCCGGGTGGATCTCAGCTTGTCCAGCCAAGGCAGAGCCAGCGGTGGCCCCATGTCGGTCTTGTTGACATCGACCACATAAAGCCGCCCGTCAGCCCGATCGCGCAGCACGTCCAGTCCGCCCCAGTCCAGATCCATGGCCTTGGCGAAGGTCACCAGCGTGGCGACCTCGGCCGATGAAAACACGGCCTCTACCGTCGTCAGGCGCACCCGACTGTTCATGTTGGCGAAGCGCGCGGCCTGCGGCCGCTGCTTGATGTAGACCAAGGCGGGAACGCCGCCGACAATCGGGGTGCGCAGATCGGTAGACAGGCCGTCCTCGATATTGTCGATCAGGCGCTGGTAGGTGCGGCCAGGCAACCGCTGGGTCGGACACTGAACGATCCGGCCGTCGTGAACGCCATTGGCCTCGCCCTTCTCGACAGCCAGACCTTGATGGACCTCCGGATTGATCGCCAGCGCATAACCGAATACCGCTTCGAAAACCTTCGCCACCTTGGACTTGGAAACATCCAGGCAAGCTCCATTTATCGCGCCGGCGTCGGCTGGCGAAGGCTCGGCAAGAGTCTGATCCTCGAACCTGAACACGACGTCGGCGGCCGCCGGATCGCGCACAAAGCGCGCGCCGGCCCAGGCCGAGGCCACCCAGATCAGGTACCAGGGACGCGGGGCATGCGGCGTGAACGCCACGCGCGGCCCGGGCTTTACAAGACGATGAAGCCCGGCCTTGATCCGCACGGGGAGATAAAAAGCCAGCCAGCGCGCCACATCCCACGCCAGGGCGGCGTCAATGGGCACCGCCGCGCCGGTGGTCCTGACCTGAACGACACCGTTCTGGAAAGCCAAATCATCAGTCCACAGATTACCATGCAGAGCGGGAGGGGACGAAGCCCGCCTGCCACCCCGCCGCTGCGCTGGTATCATGGTCATCAGGGCTTTCCGCTCGGTGCGAAGATCGACAGCACGCGTTCGCCCAGGACAAGCAACTGCTGACGCCGGAACACCGCCAGCAGACCGACCGCGAAAGCCCAGTTCAAGCAGGCGGCTACGAACAGCCCCGCGCCGTCATTGTTGGGATCCACGCCGAGCGGAGTGAAAAGATGGAAGCTGATGGCTCCCGTCATCACGAGCAGACCCGCCAGGGCGCCGCCGGCCTGCAGATGGCGATAGCGCGGCATAATCCCGATCAGCAGCAGGCTCGCGGCCAGCAGCTCAATCGTGCCGATGACGTACTGAGAGAACAGGCCCGTCTGGGCAAACAGCCCCCCCGCGCCAAGCGTAGCCGCCCAACCATCCAACCGACCAAAGATCACTTGGGTCTGCGGCAGGTTGAGAAACTTGAAGCGAAGGCTGTCCAGAAACACGGCTGACATGAAAACCGCCATCACGTGCGGCAGGAAGCGAATTATTTGTGACACAGGATTCCCCCTGGATTGCATCGGATAATATCCACTGAGCACCGTCGGCGTCTGGACTATTTCTGAAGCACGTTCGGCCAGTTGTTATTGCCCTGGGTGATAAATCCAGAAATGTTCTTTTCCCATTTTTTTTGAACATCGGCATTGTAGTTCAAATAGAGCTTGCCGTTGACGATGCGCCAGTACTGGGCGTCACCCTTGGCGGTGTAGTTCTGTGAGACAGCCCAGGCGCAATATCCACCAAACTGTGGGGCGTAGGCACCGGGGCTGGTCTTGAAGCGGGCGAGGTTGGCCGCCGAAGAGAAGCGATACTCCGCGCCCTTGTACGTGGTCGTAAAGGCGTCGGAGCCGTTGGCCGGCTTACCCTCGGTGAAATAAGCGACGGGATCGTAACCCTCGACCGCGACCTTGGAGAACGCTGGGGTATAGATTTCCGGCTTGGCTGCGAGCGCAGCGCCCGGCAGCGTGGTTAGGGCCATAGCGACCGTGGTCGCAAGGATGACGGCTTTCAACATTGGCTTGATCCTGCATGTTTTTCGACAGCGCCCGCAGACGCGACAAATGTGGATCGAAAGCCCCGACCGAACCGGACGCATGCGCGGCCGATCCAACGGAGATCTTCGATGTATGAGCCAGTACGTCGGGAGTGGGTCAAAGGTTACATCGACCGCCTTCGAGGGGGCCAAATCGTTCGACGGCGATTTGGAGTGGCTTCGGTTTGGCACCTGGGCCAAGCCTGGGCGCCGTCGGATATCAGGCTGCCGGAGGAGCAATGAAGATGCGGAAGCTCGGGCTGGGATTGTTCGCACTATTGGCGGCGGTGGCGGTGACCCGCGTCAGCTACTCTCAAATCTTCCCCAGGGTCCCGGACGTGATCGGCGGGCCGCCGGCCTCGCCATCCGTCCTGGGCCCGTTTGGCGATGACCCGCCCATCACCGCCGCTTCGGACTGGCAAGCGCGCAGAACGCCCCTGCTCCGGGCCGCACTGGCCCAATCAGTCTATGGCGAAATGCCCCCCGCGCTTCACAGCCAGGTTTTGGCGCGTACGCCGCTTGCGGCCGACCGTGTCGCGCCCGGAACCCGGATGCAGCAGTTGACCATCGGGTTTGGCCAAGGCGGCGACCGCGGCCGGGTCAATGTGGTGCTGGTTCAGCCGGGCGGCTCGACCACGCCCCGGGCGCTGATCGTCCTCCAGAACTTTTGTGGCAACGCGGTCGCAGTCCACAACCGCCTAGCCGACGTCAGGTCGCTGTCCGCTCCTCCCGGGCCTTGCCGCGATCCGATGGAGACGCTCAGCCACATCATCCTGGGCCGCTACCCGCACGCGCCGCCTCTAAGCCTCATCACCGAGCGCGGCTATGCGATCGCCCTGGTCTATGCCGGCGATCTTGTTCCCGATGATCCCAAGATGGCGAAGGCCGCGCTCACCCGACTCTATGGCGACCCCTCACGCACCGCGCCAGGTGGGGCTCTGGCGGCCTGGGCATGGCTATACTCCGCCCTGGGACAGAGTCTGAACCGCGAGCCCGGCCTGCAGAGCGTGCCCGTTGTCGCGTGGGGCCATTCGCGAAACGGCAAGGCGGCGCTGCTGGCCGCTGCGACCGACACTCACATCGCCGCCGTGATCGCCCACCAGTCCGGTCGTGGCGGCGCCGCCCTGACCCGCAGCAAGGCGGGCGAAAGCGTGGCCCAGATCACCAGGACCTTCGGGTACTGGTTCACGCCGCGTTTCGCCACCTATGCCGGGCGCGAAGACGAGATCCCCGTCGATCAGCACCAGCTCCTGGCGCTCATCGCGCCGCGTCCTGTGCTGATCGGATCTGGTGACCGAGACGCCTGGTCCGACCCGGCCGGCGCCTTTCGGGCGGTCCAAGCGGCCTCGCCGGTCTATCAATTGTATGGAGCGCAGGCCTTCGAACAGACCCGTATGACCAAGCCTGATCTTGCGCGGCCCCAGGCCTATTTTATGCGGCGGGGTACTCACGGCGTGACGACGGAAGACTGGGCCCTTTTCCTGGAGTTTCTGGACGCACACTTCCCGGAACCGACTTAAGCCATCGTATCCGCAAGGGTGCCAGAAGCCTGGAAGAGGCACAGTTCACCGTGCTTTTCCGGCGGTTGCGCTCATCCTCGGTAAGCGCGTCGTGGCAAGGTCGCTTACCGGCGCCGCTCCACGATTTTGCTCGGCCTGTAACCTTTGTGCCCGCCCCGGCGAATAGGCTCGAGGAAGAAGGGAAAACCGTTGGCGATCAGTGGCGACTATCCAACCCCGGTCAATGTTAACGGCTTCTCGTGCAGGAACTGCACGGACGTCGATAACGCTAGGAAGCATATCGATCCGGCCCACCCCAAGGACGGACCGTTCGGGATCAACGCCGAAAATCGTCCAGACGACATCAAGCGCATCGCCGCAAGGTCCTTCGAGGCAACCCACGGCGGCCAGGCCACAGTGACTTTTGGCGGCCGGCTGGCCGCCTTCGCCGAGACCGCTTCCACAAGGCAACCCGTCGGCATCGCCGCAGGCTCTCGCGTCGACATCTCGGTCTAAAGCCTTCTGCGACCTGATGGCTTCATCGGGGTCGGGCGAAAAGGGCTCTAAATCAGAAGTTTTGAGCGTTTTTCGATCCGATAGCCGTTTCATACTTATCGGAAAACGCTCTAGGCTCTCGCCCTGCTCCGCAGGATCGGGGTCGGGCCGCGACAGAGCCAGCGCCAGAACCAGAACCAGAACCAGTGCAGCAGGCCCATGCTGAATCGGTCCATCCACCACTTCGACCACAGGATCTGGACGATCCAGATGGCCACGACGATCAGGGCGAGGCCCGGCCGGTCGACCTTGCCATGCTGGCTCAGCCCCCGGCCGCCACAGAAGCGCGCGGTCATGATGAACGACGGGGCCAGATAGTTGGTGAAGGCCATCAGGCCGACGAGCGTCAGGATGACAAAGGTCTTCTTCGAGGTCTCGGCGGTAAGGACCCCGGTCTTGAAGCGGCACAGGCCGATCACCATCAGGCTTCCCGTCATCATGACGATGACCGGCTCGCCGGCCAGCAGCGGCAGGCGGTCCCTGGCGTTCTGAATCAGCGACTGCATGAACGTGCCGGCGTGCTGTGCGGCGGCGGCGCTGTTCGTGGCGGCTTCCTTGGCGGTCTGGGCCGCTTCCTTGGGCGCATCGTGCGGCATCAGCATAGCGACGGCCATGCCGGAGGCCATCAGCCGCGAGAAGCCGATCCAGTAGCCGATCCAGATCTTGAACAGCCGCCTGGACACCCGAGAGCGGGCGAACAGCACCAGAAAGCCGGCCACGGCATAGCTCAGCAGCACATCGCCGAACCAGAGGGCGAAGCCGTGCAGGAGGCCAAAGACCACCATCCATATCAGCCGCTTGCGCAGGATCGTGCCGCGCTCGACCTCGGACCTCTCGCCGCCGATCGGGGAGATCGAGACGCCGAACAGCATGGCGAACAGGGTGACGAACTGGCGCTGAACCTGCCACTGGGTGGCAACCCAGACCGAAACCGTGTCGGCTCCGGTCCCGTGCGGCCAGTGGCGCACCGACGCCGCCAGGCCGGCCGTGACCGTGAAGTCCAGCGCGCTACACAGCAGGATGCCCAGAACCGCCAGACCTCGCAGAGAATCCAGCAGGACGATGCGAGTCTTGACCTTGAGCCCCCCAAGGCGTTGCCGCCCCGGGCCTAATCCTGCCGGGCCTCGCTCCACAACCTCAAGTCGGGGCCCGAGTCAGCGCGTCCAGCGACCGCTCCGGCGTCTGGATCAAGACGAGGGCCCGCGTGCCGATGGCGATGACCAAGGGTGCCATAGGGGCCGTGGCCTTGCCCGACACTGCGCCCGCGTCGCGGACGAAGCCGACCGCGAAACAGGGCGTGAAGATGAAGGTCGCGACCATCGCCCAATAAGGCTGCGGCACCCATTTATAGGCCCCCCAGGCGACACGCTGCCGATCGCCCTTTCCATGTCGCCCATTTCGGCCCCTCCCTCGCGGCGAGAGAGGCCGCGACCAGGCCTTAGCCCGCGCTGGCCAATTCGCGCAGCGCGGCATTGGCGATGGTTAGCTTGGCGAAGGTCCAGCCGCCGCCGGCGTTCTCAATATCCTCCACCGTGCGCTTGGCCGAGCGGACAGGCCCCATACGCAGGGCGGCCCAAGAGGTCACAGCCGCCTTGGCTGACAGCTCGTCCTCGCCGGCCTGGGCATTGGCCGAGAACTTCAGCACCGCCTGGGTGATTGACGTCTGCTCGCTGAGCAGGTCCTCGATCAGGCGGCGCACAGCCAGGCGCTCGAAGGCGTCGCCGCCGACGAACGAGCCCGCCGCGCCGCGCAATCGGTCAAAGCCGAAGGCCGCCCCGGTCTGGTGATAGAGGCGCGCCACGTTCTTGACGGTCCAGCTGGAGGCGTTGGCCAGATCGACCAGATCGGCGGCGATGGTCAGAGGCTGCAGCGCCGCCACGCCCTGGGCCAGGGCCTCCGGCGCGCCATCGGCGACATAGGCCTTCACCCGCCTGGCGACAGCCTTTTGCTCGAAGGCCGACAGGACGGCGGGGGTCATGCCCCGCAGTTCGGCAACGGACGGGCCGTAGTTGTCGACCAGGGTCTTGACCGAAGCCCTGTCGCGGAACGCCCGGCGGGCCAGCCAGAAGGTCAGGCTGCGCAAGGCGTAGGCCAGGGCCTTGTAGAGCGCGGTCTGGCCAGCGGCCGAGGCTTGGTTGTCCAGAGCCGAGACCTGATCCCACAGGGCATCGACGCCCAGGATTTCCCGGGCGGCGGTGAAGCCCGTCACCAGGGCATCGACATCGCAGCCGGCGGCGGCCCTCAGGCGCGTCGCGAACGTCGGGCCGCACATGTTGACCATCTGATTGCCGACCACCGTGGCGATGATCTCGCGCTTCAGCCGGTGCGTCTGCATCTGGTCGGCATAGCGGTCGAGGCCCTTGGGGAAGTAGCCACGCAAAGTCTTTTCGAACCACGGATCGTCAGGAGAGTCCGAGGCCACGATGTCATCGAACAGGTCCAACTTGCCATAGGCCAGCAGCACCGCCAGCTCCGGTCGGGTCAGACCCTTGCCGGCCTGCTTGCGCTCAAGGAGAGTCGTATTGGTCGGCAGGCCTTCGACCTTGCGGTCCAGGCGCCCGCGACTTTCCAGATCGACCATGTAGCGGATCTGGGAGTCGACCTCGCTGGTGGCGTCGCTTTCCAGCAGGGTCAGCGCGAGGGTCTGGTCGTAGTTATGCTCCAGCACATGTTGGGCGACGTCATCAGTCATCGAGGCCAGCAGCGTGTTGCGGCTTGGACGATCCAGATCACCACCTCGCTCCAGCAGGCCCGTGAGGATCTTGATATTGACCTCATGGTCGGAACTGTCGACACCGGCCGAGTTATCGATGGCGTCGGTGTTGATGTGCCCCCCGGCGGTGGCGAACTCGATTCGGCCAGCTTGGGTGAGACCCAGATTTGCGCCCTCGCCCACCACCTTGGCCCGCAGGTCCGCACCGTTGACGCGTACGGCGTCATTGGCCTTGTCGCCGGCGTCGGCGTTGCTCTCGCCCCTAGCCTTCACATAGGTGCCGATGCCGCCGAGATAGAGCAGTTCGGCCCTGGACTTCAGGATCGCGGTCATCAGCTCGGCCGGCGAGACGGCCTCGACCTTGATCTCGAACAGGGCCCGGACCTCGGCCGACAGCGGGATGCTCTTGAGGCTGCGGGCGAAGACACCGCCACCGGCCGAGATCTTGCGGCGGTCATAGTCATCCCACGAGGAGCGCGGCAGCTTGAACATCCGGTCGCGCTCTTCCCACGAGGATGCGGCGTCCGGATCGGGATCGAGGAAGATGTGCCGGTGATCGAAGGCGGCCAGCAGTTTGGTTTGCTTCGACAGCAGCATGCCGTTGCCGAACACGTCGCCGCTAATGTCGCCGACGCCCACGACGGTGAAGGGCTGGGTCTGGATGTCCTTGCCCATCTCGCGGAAGTGGCGCTTGACCGCCTCCCAGGCGCCGCGGGCGGTGATGCCCATGACCTTGTGGTCGTAGCCGACCGACCCCCCCGAGGCAAAGGCGTCGCCCAGCCAGAAGCCGTAGTCCTGGGCCACGCCATTGGCGATGTCGGAGAAGGTCGCCGTGCCCTTGTCGGCCGCGACGACCAGATAGGGGTCCTCGCCGTCATGCACGACCACCGAGACCGGCGGCACGACCTTGTTGTCGGCGTCGATATTGTCAGTGATGTCGAGAAGGCCCGACAGGAAGGTCTTATAGGCGCGGATCGCCTCCGCCTGGACCGCGTCGCGATCCCCGCCGCGCGGCAGCTGCTTGGGATAGAAGCCGCCCTTGGAACCGACCGGCACGATCACCGCGTTCTTGACCTGCTGAGCCTTGACCAGCCCCAGAACCTCGGTGCGGAAGTCGTCGCGGCGATCGGACCAGCGCAGGCCGCCGCGCGCCACGGGGCCAAAGCGCAGGTGCACGCCCTCGATGTGCGGGGCCGAAATGAAGATCTCGCGATAGGGCTTGGGGGCCGGCAGGTCTTCCAGCTCGCGCGAGGCAATCTTGAAGCTGATATAGGGCTTGGGCTGACCATCCTCGCCGGGTTGATAGAAGTTGGTCCGCAGGATCGAGCCGACCAGGGCGGCGATCCGGCGCAGGACGCGGTCGGCGTCGAGGCTTTCGACGGCCTGCAGAGCCTCGCCGATCTTGGCCTCGACGGCCTTGGCCTGTTCCTCGCGGTCCTTGAGATCGGCCAAGACGGCGGGGTCGAACTTGGTCTGGAACAGGTCAAGAATCAGACGAGCGACGCCGGGATGATCGGCCAGGGCCTGCTCCTGAACACCCTGGCTGGGGTCGAGACCCGATTGCTGACGATAGCGGGCGAGGGCGCGGATCAGGGCCGCTTCGCGCCAGCCGATGCCCAACTCTAGCACCAGCCGGTTGAAGCCGTCGCTTTCGGCCCGGCCCGTCCAGATGGCGACGAAGGCGGCCTCGAAGGCCAGCTTCACATCGGCAAAGGTCAGGTGCTCGCCCTGCTCGTCGGCCAGGACGAACTCATGCACCCAGACGGGCGCGCGCGCTCCGCCTTCGGAGGTCGGTGAAACCTTGTGGCCGTCCTCGATCAGCGCCTTGAGGCCCATGTGCTCAAGGATCGGCAGAACGTCGGCCAGGGGCGCCGCGGCGCCGGGGCGATAGAGCTTGAAGCGGAAGGTCGTGGCGCTGTCGTCAGGACGACGGAAGGCGCGTACGCGAACCGCCTCGCCTCCAGCCAGAGCGTCAACGACCTCGATGTCGGCCAGGGCCTCGGCGGCTTCATACTGGTCGCGATAGCCGGGCGGGAAGGCGCCGGCGTAACGGGCCAGGGTCTCGGCGACTCGCCCCGGGGCGCCGCCGTCACGGATCGCCGCCTCGAAGCGGTCCTCCCAGGTGCGCGCGGTCTCGGCGATGGCGGCTTCCAGCTGAGCCATGTCCGGTTCGTAGTGATCGCCCGGCGTGACGCCGACAATGAAATGAACCCGCGCCAGCGGCGCGTCGGAGAAGCTGGGATAGTAGGCAGAGACCCGCCCGCCGAAGGCTTCGGCCAGCAGCTTGCCTGCCCGCTCGCGGACCCCGGAGTCGTAACGCTCCCGCGGCACGAACAGCAGGGCCGAGATGAATCGGTCAAAGGGGTCGCGGCGGGTAAACAGCCGGACGCGGGGCCGATCATAGAGGTGCAGAACCCCCAGCGCCATGCTCAGCAGCTGATCGGTATCGGTCTGGAACAGCTCGTCGCGGGGCCAGGTCTCCAGGATATTGCGCAGGCGCTTACCGTTGTGGCTGTCAGGATCCTTGCTGGCGCTGTCCAGAACGTGCGCCACCTTGCGACGGATCAACGGCACGTCATGAGCCGGGGTCTCGTAGGCCTCGGCGGTGAACAGGCCGACGAAGCGGACCTCCCCGGAGGGCTTGCCGTCGGCGCCGTACCGGCGCACCCCGACATAGTCCATGTAGCCGCGACGGTGGACACGCGAGCGCAGATTGGACTTGGCCACCACGATCGGGTCGCCGATCTCGATATGGCTGAGGACCTGACGCGACAGGATGGCCGGCTCGCTGCCCCGGCGCAGCACGGTGCGGACCTCGTCGCGCAGGACGCCCAGATTGCCCTCCGGCCGATCGAGGGGCTCCTCGGCCGCATAGCCGCCGTCGCTCGTGCGGGGGTAGTCGTAGACCCGGGCGCCGAGAAACACGAAATGGTCGTCGGCCAGCCAGTCGAGGAAATCCATGTCCTCGGCCCGGGCCTCCGCCGGTATGGCAACCTTGGTGTCGCGCAGATCGACGATCGTGCGGCGCATCAGACCGCGCATGGCCTCGAAGTCCTGCACGGCAAGGCCAACATCGGCCAAGGCATCGCCCACAGCCTGGATCAGGGCCGCCTCGCGGTCCTCGCCGACGGAAGCCAGATAGATCTGGATCATCGAGCGGCGCTGGCCGCCAACCTCGACCACCGGGTGGAACATGGCCCGGACCTGAAAGCCCGCCTCGGCCACGGCACCCATGATGCTGTCGACCAGAAAGGGGCGGTCCTGCTGGACGATCTCGAGGAGGTCGCCGCGCAGATAGGTCCCGTCGGGCTTGCGCGCCTGACGCAGACGGATGGCCGGCTCGGTCACATCGATCACATCCTGACCGAAGCGCCAGAAATCGGCTAGGGCATGAGCAGTATCGCCGGCGTCGAACCCCGGCATTTCGTCGGCCGACCAGTCGTCCTGAGCCTGAGCGAGGAAATGAGCCGCCTGAGCCGGCAGCGCCTCGGCGGCATGACCCAAAGCCTGGGCGAAAGCCGTCAACAATTGGCCGCCCGCCATCGAAGCGTGGAGGTCATTTTTTTCACCGACCATGAGATTTCCTCGCGAATTTTTGGCGACAACCTAGACTTTTTGGGGTGTGATTCAACCAGGACATCGAAAACCCGCCATGGATCTTGCGGATTTCGAACGCGCCGGGAATGTCGGGAGAAAACGGAAGCGCCGCCGGTGGGGGAAACCGGCGGCGCAGACCCGCCCGGGGGAGCGGGCGGGCATTTTCCGCTTTGGACGCGCCGGAGAACCAGGCTGCGTCGGGCGGGGGTCCGACCGGGGGTGTCGGACCAGACAGAGATAGGCGCCGCGTTCAGGATTTTAAGTCCCCCTTGGCGACTTTCTGCCGGGCGGCCGACTTCGGCGTCTCAGCCTTCGACGCCTCTCCGCCCGAGGTTACACTTGCCCCCTGCGGATCACCGTCCTCGGACAGCAAGATGGCGATCCAGCGCGAGCCGTCGAATTGGGCGAGGATCACCATGAAGGCTACCGTCAGCGGGGTCGACAGGAACATGCCGGGCACGCCCCACAGGGCGCCCCAGACGGCCAGGGACAGCAGCACCACGGTCGGATCCATGTTCAGGCTGTCGCCCTGCATGCGGGGCAAGACGATGTTGCCGACCACGAAATAGATCGCCTGCAGGGCCACAAACAGGATCGTCGCCGGCAGGAAGCTGTCGGGAAACTGCACGATGGCGAACAGCGGTGGCAGGAAGCAGCCGATGGCGCCGCCCAGGATCGGGATGTAGCTGGCGAGGAAGATCAGGAAGGCCCAAAAGAAGGCGTTGTCGAGCCCCAGCAGCGCCATCACCAGCCAGGCGCCGGCCGCGATCATCAGGCCCGTGACCGTCTGGATCCACAGATACTGCTCCACGCCGTCGCGGATACGGTGGAACAGCACCATCGCCTCGTCCCGCTCGTCGCCCTGCGGAAACAGGGCCACGATCTTGCGGTTGAAGCCCCGGCGCGAGGCGATGATGAAGCCGAGATAGATCAGAACAAGCACGGCGCTGGCGGCAAAGTTCTGCAGGCTCTGGGCCGCAGCGCCGATATAGCGTTGCGGATTTAGCTGGGTGATCAGGTCACTCAAGGTCGGCGCGACATGGATGCCGACCGCGTGGGCCAGCCTGGCGATCACGTCATTGAGCCTGGGCGCGTAGGCCTTCAACTGGTCGACAAAGCTGGCGCTGTTTTCGGCCACCACCCACACCGAAAGGCCGAAGAGCAGGGTCAACAGAATGATCGCGGTCGGCAGGGCCACGCGCTTGGGGAAGCGCGCCCTGATGGTCAGCACCCTCGAAAAGCTGTCGATCATCACCGCCAGGAAGACCGCCAGGGCCAGAGGCGAGAGGATGTCGCGCATCCACAGCAGCGCCGCGCCGCCCGCGATCACCGCCAGGAAGACCACGGCGTTGCGAGTGGCGGCGGACGACGAAACGGTCATTCAAGAACTCCTGGAGATCGTAACACTTTGCCTACCGCGATTGGCGCGGCGCAAGGGCGCGGTTAGGGTCAGTGCTTAAGTTTGGAGGATGTTGCATATGACCTTGTCGATTGGTGAAGGCGAAATCCTGATCGGACTTGGCGAGGGTCCGGTGACCCAGCGACTGGATCGCTCCAATCGGCACGGCGTCGTGGCGGGCGCGACCGGCACCGGCAAGACGGTGACCCTTCAGATCATGGCTCAAGCCTTTTCGGACGCCGGAGTGCCTGTGTTCGCCGCAGACGTTAAGGGGGACCTTTCGGGCATCGCCCTGGCCGGGGCGCCCAACGAGAAGATGCTGGCCCGCGCCGCCGCAATGGACCTGACCCTGACCCCGGCCGCGCCGCCGACCGTATTCTGGGACCTGTTCGGTCAGAAGGGCCATCCGATCCGTACGACCATTTCGGAGATGGGTCCCGTACTGCTGGCGCGCCTGCTGGAGCTCAATGATGTGCAGGAAGGCGTCCTGACCATCGTCTTCCATGTCGCCGACAAGGACGGCCTGCTGCTGCTGGACCTGAAGGACCTGCAGGCCTGCCTGAAATATGTCGCCGACCACGCCGCCGACATCGGCACGCTCTATGGCAATGTCTCGCCCGCGACGGTGGGCGCGATCCAGCGCAAGCTGCTGACCTTGCAGAGCCAGGGGGCCGACAACTTCTTCGGCGAGCCGGCTCTGAAGCTCGCCGACATCATGCGCACCGACGTCGCCGGCCGCGGCTATGTGAACCTGCTGGCCGCCGACAGGCTGATCCAGTCGCCCAAGCTCTATTCGACCTTCCTGCTGTGGTTGCTGTCGGAACTTTTCGAGGAACTGCCGGAACTGGGCGATGTGGACAAACCGCGCCTGGTTTTCTTCTTCGACGAAGCTCACCTGTTGTTCAACGACGCGCCCAAGCCCCTGCTGGAGAAGATCGAGCAGGTCGTGCGCCTGATCCGCTCCAAGGGCGTGGGAATCTATTTCGTCACCCAGAACCCGGCCGACATTCCCGACGCAGTCCTCGGCCAGCTGGGGGCGCGTATCCAGCATGCCCTGCGTGCCTACACACCCGCCGACCAGAAGGGCCTGAAGGCCGCCGCCCAGTCGTTCCGGGTCAATCCGTCTTTCGACACGGCCGAGACCATTCAAGGCCTGGGTGTCGGTGAGGCCCTGGTCTCGACCCTTGACGCCAAGGGCGCGCCCTGCGTGGTGCAGAAGACCATGATCCGCCCGCCCGCTTCGCGTCTGGGGCCGCTTACGCCGGAGGAGCGCACGGCGCTGATCGCCAGGAGCCCTGTGGCCGGCCTCTATGACACCGCCGAGGATCGCGCCTCGGCCTATGAGATCCTGCAGGGCCGAGCCCAGGAAACGCAGCGGCAGACCGAAGCGGCGCAGGACGCGGCCGAGGCCGAAAAAGTTCGGACCGCTGCAGAGAAGGTTCGCGCCCGGGAAGAGGCGCGCGAGACGCGGGCCGCCCCCCGCCCCCGCGCTTCCAATCGCCAGGGCATGGCGGAGACCTTCGCAAAGTCGCTGCTGCGCACAGTCGCCAGTCAGGCAGGGCGCGAGATCATGCGGGGCCTGCTTGGGGGTCTGAAGCGCGGTCGCTGATCGGTCTCAGGCTGCGGAACGCCTGGCGCGCTTGGGCGCCTGGACGGCGACCGGGGCCGGGGCCGGGGCCGGGGCCGCCTTGGTCCAGGCATCGAGGGTGTGCAGCGGTCCAGGCCGACCGATGGCGTAGCCCTGCAGCTCTGCGCAGTCCTCGCTGCGCAGGAAATTGATCTGTTCCTGGGTTTCCACGCCCTCGGCGACGACCGGGATCTCCAGGCTGCGCCCCAAACCCAGAACCGCGCGAACGATCACGGTGGCGCGGTCGTGGCGGTGGATATTCTCGACGAAGCTCTTGTCGATCTTGAACTTGTCGAACGGGAACGACTGCAGCGTGGAAAGCGACGAGAAGCCGGTGCCGAAATCGTCCATGGCGATGCGAACGCCCAGCGCCTTGAGCCGGCGGAGGTTATCGAGCGCGCGCTGATAGTCCTTGAACAGCGCGCTCTCGGTGATCTCCAGTTCCAGCCGGTGGGGCGACAGGCCGGTCGCGATCAGCACCTCGTGCACCAGGGTCGGCAGGGCGGGGTTGTTCAGCTGCAACGGCGAAAGATTGACCGCGATGCGCAGCGGCTTTTCCCATGAGGCGGCGTCTGCGCAGGCGCGTCGAAGGACCCATTCGCCCAGCGGGGCGATCAGGCCGTTCTCTTCGGCGACGGGAATGAAGTCGAGCGGCGGGATCATGCCGCGTGTCGGGTGTTGCCAGCGGACCAGGGCCTCGAAGCCACAGACCTCGCCATCGGAAGCGCGGGCCAGGGGCTGATAGTAGACCACCAGCTCGCCGTCGGCGATGCCTTGCTTCAGGTCGCGGGCCAGGGAGCGGCGCTCGCGGATCGACTCGTCCATCTCGCGCTTGAAGAAGCGATAGATCCCGCGCCCACCTTCCTTCGCGCGATACAGCGCCATGTCGGCATTGGCCATCAGTGACTCTGTCGTGCGGCCGTCGTCGGGGTAGAGGCTGACACCCAGACTGGCGCCCATGGCCAGGTCCTGACCTTCGAACATGACCGGGGTCGCCAGAATGTCCAGAAGTCGGCCCGACAGCTCGGCTGCGGCCGCCGGTTGGCCGCCCCCCCCTATCTGCACAACCATGAACTCGTCGCCGCCCAGCCGTGCGGCGAAGGAGGGCGCCGAGACGGAATTCTGCAGACGGCGGGCCGTTTCAACGAGCAGGGCGTCGCCCGCCGGGTGACCGTGCTGATCGTTGGCCTCCTTGAAATGATCAAGGTCGATACAGATCACCGACAGGGTCTCGCCCGAGGCCTCAACGCGCTCTATGGCGGCGGCCAGGCGGGTCTGAAGTGAGTTGCGGTTGGGCAAACCGGTCAGGCCGTCATGCTCGGCCAGATAGCGGATCTTCTCTTCGGCCGAGCGGCGTTCGCGCAGGTCACGGACCGCCAGCACGGTCAACCCCGAGGTCTCCGTGCGGGCGCCGTCGTCCATCAGACGCGAGAACACCTCGACGGGAATTTCACGGCCGCCTTCGAGCGGTTGCAGAAAGCCTTCGCGGCGCACGCCGTCGCGGGAAGCCTCGTCGCCGTCGAAGGTGAGGATCGCGCCGAACAGTGGCTTGCCCTTGAGCTCGTCAAGCGGCGCGCCGACCAGTTCGCAGAAGGCGGCGTTGGCGTCGTTGATACGGCCGTCCTGGACGACCACGATGCCCTCATAGGCGGCGTTGGCCATGCGGCGAATGCGTTCGAGGGCCGAGCGCGTGGTCTGGGATTCGATCGCGACGGCACCGAGCCCGCCCAGGATGATCAGACCTGTGATGCTGGTGACGGCCAAGGTCAGGAAGCCGCCCGAAAGCAGCTGCTCGGGGACCACGATAGAAGCGTCGGGCACAATTGTGATGGCGCCCATGCCGGTGAAATGCAGGGCGCAGACGCCCAAGGTCAGTATGGCGCCGCCCAGGATCTGTTTGCCGATACTGCGAGCGCGACCGGCGAGGATCAGCGCTGCCGTGGAGCCTGCTACACCAAACAGCACCGAGGCGCCGACCGTCGCGTGTTCCCAGACCAGATGACCCTGGGTCACGAAGGCGGTCATACCAGTGTAGTGCATGGAGGCGACGCCCACGCCGAGGATCAGGCCGCCGGCCATGTCATTGGTGCGCGTGCGCTGCGCCGAGGCGATAACAAAGCCAGATCCTACAAACAGGACGGCGATCATCAGGGACAGAAGGGTGCCGGTCGGGCTGAAGCCCGTTTTCAGACCGGGGTCGTAGGCGACCATACTGATGAAATGGGTAGCCCAAATCCCCGCCCCACACACCAGGCCCGTAAGCAGCAGCCAGGCGGCTCTGACGAGCCCCTTGGCCCCGCGCATGCGTGAGTAGAGTCTGAACGCGGTGAAGCAGGCGGCGAAGCAAACGACCACCGCCACGCCGACCAACCGATAGTCATGCTCGGTCGTCAGACAGGTCAAAACCTTCAACACACGCGGTTCCCCCAGATACCAGCCATCAGACGATACCGGGAGAGTTACAAATAAACTCTTTCAACGCGCGGTCGTGCGACACTTGGCCATAACCCCCCGGGATCAAGGGTCGGATCATCCCTGATCAGCCTTCACCGACCTGCGGCCGCCTGCGCCTGATGCCAGCGCCAAGCGCTTTGAAGGATAACGTCGAGATCGCGCGAGGGGGTCCAGCCCAGCTCGGCGCGGGCCTTGGCGTTGTCGCCCACCAGGATCGGCGCATCGCCAGGCCTGCGCGCCGCCATCTGCACTGGAAGAGGCTTTCCGGTGGCGCGCTCGACCCCGGCAATCAGTTCCTTGACCGTCGTGCCATGGCCGGTGCCAAGGTTGTAGCTGCTGCTCCCCGCGCCATCGAGCAGTCGGCGCAGCGCCGCGACATGGGCGTCGGCTAGGTCCAGCACATGGACATAGTCGCGCACGGCGGTGCCGTCGCGGGTGTCGTAGTCGTCGCCAAAGATCGTGAAATGCGAGCGCTGGCCCAGGGCGACCTGAATGGCCAGCGGAATGGCGTGGGTCTCGGGCTCGTGCCACTCACCGATGCGGCCCTCGGGATCGGCGCCGGCGGCGTTGAAATAGCGCAGCACCGTGCTGCGGAAACCGACATAGCGATCATAGTCGGCGAGGGCCTGCTCGACCATCAGCTTGCTGCGGCCATAAGGATTGAGCGGCACCTGCGGATGGGTCTCGTCCATCGGCAGCGTCACCGGATCGCCGAAGGTGGCGCAGGTCGAGGAGAACACCATGGCCTCGACGCCGGCCCGGCGGGCGGCTTCGATAAGGTTGATCGTTCCGGCGACATTGTTGTCGAAGAAGGCGCCCGGATCCTTGACCGACTCCCCGACCTCGATGCGGGCCGCAAAGTGCAGAACAGCAACGGGCTTGTGGGCGGCGAACACCGCATCCAGCCGCGCGGCGTCGCGAATGTCGCCAATCTCCAGCGGCCCCCACTGGACGTGCTCGCGGTGGCCGTTGGACAGATCGTCGAAGACCACGGGCTTGAAGCCCGCCGCCGCCAGGGCCAGGCAGGTGT
Source organism: Caulobacter sp. (assembly GCA_031415995.1). Classification (GTDB taxonomy): domain Bacteria; phylum Pseudomonadota; class Alphaproteobacteria; order Caulobacterales; family Caulobacteraceae; genus Caulobacter. The sequence continues at coordinate 19,062 of JANOSS010000027.1, forward strand.
GGGAGCCGACATAGCCGGCGCCGCCGGCCACCAGAACGGTGTGCATGAAATTCCCCTCGCGATGCAGGCCTCTGGCTATCGGCTTTAGGTCAGGGTTGGAAGTCCAGTGTGGCCCACCCAGACGTTCGTCATGACGATGTCATTGGTTGAGCCTCTAGGGCAGACGGCTTGCCTCGTCGCCGCAATTGCTGGATTAGGCACCAGCGTCGCCCGTCGGGCGATGATCAATCGAATCAGGATGTTTCGATGCGCGTAGCGATGATTGGCACGGGCTATGTGGGCCTGGTCTCGGGGGCGTGCTTTGCCGATTTCGGTCACGTGGTGACCTGCATCGACAAGGATCCGAGCAAGATCGAGCGGCTGGAGAAGGGCGAGATCCCGATCTTCGAGCCGGGCCTGGACGACCTTGTCGCCCGTAACGTTCGCGAAGGCCGGCTGTTCTTCACCCTGGAAGGGGCCGAAGCCGTCAAGAACGCCGAAGCGGTGTTCATCGCCGTGGGCACCCCGACACGTCGCGGCGACGGCCATGCCGACCTCTCCTATGTCTACGCCGCCGCCGAGGAGATCGCCGGCCTGATCGACGGCTTCACCGTCATCGTCACCAAGTCGACCGTGCCGGTCGGCACCGGCGACGAGGTCGAGGCGATCATCAAACGTGTCCGTCCGGATGCTCAGTTCGCGGTGGTCTCCAATCCGGAATTCCTGCGCGAAGGCGCGGCGATCGAGGACTTCAAGCGTCCCGATCGCGTGGTGGTCGGCACCGAGGACGAGCGCGCCCAGGCGGTGATGCGCGAGCTCTATCGGCCGCTGAGCCTGAACGAAACGCCGATCGTCTTCACCGGTCGTCGCACCAGCGAGCTCATCAAATATGCGGCCAACGCGTTCCTGGCGATGAAGATCACCTTCATCAACGAGATGGCCGACCTGTGCGAGAAGGTCGGAGCCGACGTGCAGCAGGTGGCCAAGGGCATCGGCCTGGACAAGCGCATCGGCGGCAAGTTCCTCAATGCCGGCCCGGGCTATGGCGGCTCATGCTTCCCGAAGGACACCATCGCCCTGGTCCGCACGGCCCAGCAATACGGTGCGCCGGTCAAGCTGATCGAGGCCACGGTGGCGGTCAACGACGCTCGCAAGAAGGCCATGGCGACCAAGGTCGCCGACGCCATCGGCTCGACCGATCTGACCGGCAAGACGATTGGCGTGCTGGGCGTGACCTTCAAGCCCAATACCGACGACATGCGCGACGCGCCCAGCCTCGACATCCTGCCGGCCCTGCAGGCCATGGGCGCCAAGGTGCAGGCCTATGACCCCGAAGGCGCCAAGGAAGCGGCCCACATGCTGCCCGGCGTCGACTTCAAGACCGGCGCCTACGAGGCCGCCGAAGCCGCCGACGCCCTGGTGATCCTGACCGAGTGGGACCAGTTCCGGGCCCTGGATCTGGACCGCCTGAAGCTGCTGATGAATAGCCCGGTCGTGGTCGATCTGCGCAATGTCTACAAGCCCAGCGAGATGGTCCGCCACGGCTTCACCTACGCCAGTATCGGGCGGGGCTGATGGTTTCACCGATCATCGTTACGGGCGCGGCCGGCTTCATCGGCATGCATCTGGCCGAGCGGCTGCTGGATCGCGGCGAGACGGTGATCGGCATCGACAACTTCAACACCTATTACGACCCGGCTCTGAAGGCGGCCCGGGCCGCCCGGCTGGAAGGCCGTTCCGGCTTCACGATGGTTCGTCTGGACATCGCCGAGCACGAGGCCTTGCTGGAGTTGGTCAAAACCTCCGGCGCCAGGCATGTCGTGCATCTGGCCGCCCAGGCCGGGGTCCGCTACTCGATCGACCATCCGTTCGCTTATGAGCGCTCCAACCTGGCCGGCCATCTCGCGGTGCTGGAAGCCTGTCGTCACTCAGGCGTCGAGCATCTGGTCTATGCCTCGTCGAGCAGCGTCTATGGCGATCGGCCACTCAACGGCTCGGGCTTCAAGGAAACCGATCCGGCTGAGACGCCGGTGTCGCTCTATGCGGCTACCAAGCGGTCCTGCGAGCTGATCAGCCAGAGCTACGCAGAGCTCTACGGCTTTCCACAGTCGGGCCTGCGGTTCTTCACGGTCTATGGCCCCTGGGGCCGGCCCGACATGGCCTACTACGGCTTTACCCAGAAGATCCTCGCGGGCGAGCCCATCGAGGTCTATGGCGAGGGCAAGATGGCTCGCGACTTCACCTATATCGATGACATCGTCGATGGGATCGTCGGCGTGCTGGACAACCCGCCGGCCCAGGGCGGACACGAGGTCTACAACATCGGCGACAATGATCCGGTCGGACTGATGGAGATGATCTCCACGCTCGAAGCCGCGCTCGGCGTCGAGGCCCAGAAGATCATGCGGCCGATGCAGCCCGGCGACGTCACCGCCACCTATGCCAATATCGACAAGCTGCACGCGCTGACAGGCTACCGGCCCCGGGTCAAGCTGGCCGATGGGCTCGCGAAGTTCGTCGCTTGGCGGCGGGACTATTCCGGCGACTGATCGACCAGGGCCGCGCGCCTGGACACCTGGTGCTCGCGCCAGGAAATGAACAGGGTTGAGCCCACCACGATGGCCGCCCCGATCAAGGTCGCCGTCTTGGGCACCTCATGGAACAGCAGGAAGCCGACCAGTACGGCGAAGACCAGCCTCGTATAGTCAATCGGGGCCATCACGGCCGCCTCCCCTGACTGCATCCCCTTGATATAGGCCCCCTGCGTCAGGGTGCCGATCACGCCCATGGCGGCCAGCAGGCCAAGGTCGGGCAGGCTGGGCCAGCGCCAGACGAACAGGGCTGGAGGGATCGAAAACACCAGGCCCAGCACGGCCGCATAGACCAGCAGGGTGAACGGCGAGTGGTCGCGAGTCATCACCTTCATGCCGGTAATGGTCAGGGCAAACAGCAGCGCCGCCGCCAGCGCCGCCGCCTGCGGCCAGCCCAGCCAGCCACCGGACCCATCGGCGCCGGGCTGCAGCATGATCAGCACGCCCAGGAACCCGGCCACCGCAGCGCCGATCCGCAACGGTCCGATCGGCTCGCGCAGGATCAGGCCGGCGAACGGCACCAGCCACAGGGTCCGGGTGAAGGACAGGGCGTTGGCGTCGGCCAGCGGCAATTCCTGATAGGCGTAGAAGCTGAGGATCAGGGCCAGAACCCCGGCGCTGGACCGGAAGATCAGGATGCCCGGCCGGGTGGTGTGGAACGTGCCCCGCCAGTCGCGAGCCATCAGCGGCAGCAGGATGATCACCCCCGCCAGCTGCCGATAGAAGGTCTGCAGGGCGGCCGGATAGCCGGGGCCCAGATACTTGATCAGGGTGGTCATCGCCGTGAAGCCGACCGCAGAGGCCAGCATCCACAGCGCGCCGCGCAGGTTGGGTGTTAGGGCGCTCGCCGTCACCCGGCCGCGCCGCTCTGGTTTCCTTGGGTGGCCATGGCCATCCGCATCTGCTCGGCCTGTTCCGGCGTGATGCCCATGGCCGACAAGATCGGCGAGGGCGCGTTCTTGTCCCAGCTGCTGCGACCGCCCACCGTGATGCCGCCGTCGACCACGATATGGGTGCCGGTCACGAACTCGGAATCGTCGCTGGCCAGGTAGAGGGCGGCGCGGGCGATGTCTTCGGGCATGCCGGCCTTGGGGATCGGCTGGATCTTGGGACCCACCTCGGCGACGCGGGCGGCCATCTGGTCGGCGACCTCGCGCGGCAGACCCATGGAGGCACCGAAGATCGAGGTGGCGATCAGGCCCGGGCAGATGGCGTTGACCCGGATTTTGTCAGGCGACAGTTCGGCCGCCGCGCAGCGGCTCAGATGGATCACGGCGCATTTGGCGGTCGAATAGGCCAGAGGGCCGAAACCCGCCTGCAGGCCGGCGATCGAGGCGGTGTTGATGATCGAGCCGCCGCCGCGCTCCAGCATCAGCGGCACGGCGTACTTCATGCCCAGGGCCGGGCCGCGCACCAGCAGGGCGAAGGTCTGGTCCCAGCCCTCGGCGGTCATGTCGGCGACGCCCAGCGGCGTACCACCGTGGCCGGCGTTGTTGAACAGGATGTCGAGACCGCCAAAAGCGTCTTTGGCCATGTTCACGGCCTTAGCGATGTCGGCCTCGACGGTGACGTCGCAGCGGGCGAAGCGCACGGTGTCAGGGAAACGCTTCTCCAGCATCGCGCCCTTGTCTTCCTGCAGGTCTGCGGCGATGACGCTGGCGCCCTCGGCGACAAACAGTTCGACCGCGCCCAGGCCAATGCCCGAGCAAGCTCCAGTGATGACGGCGACCTTGCCGTTCAGACGTCCAGCCATAGCGTTGTTCCTTCGCGCTCCCGCCCGACCTCTGATGGATCGGTGATCAGCGATCATACTCGCGGAGGACGGAGGGCTTGGCTAGCCTGGAAAGGCGCTCGCGCCCTCGATCTGGGCGGCGGGCCTGGTCAGGAAGGCCTGGCGCAGGTCGCCCACGGCCGGCCCGATCAGGAACCAAGGCTCGATGCAGTAGCGCGAAAAGAGCCGGCGCGGATCGGCCAGCAGGCGAAACAGCCACTCGACGCCCATCTGCCCCATCCAGCGGGGCGCGGCCTTCTGGACGCCGGCCTCGTAGTCAAAGGCTCCGCCGACCGTGAAGTGGGCGCAGGGGCTGGTGATCGCCTTGTGGTTCTCCAGCACCCAGATCTCCTGGCGCGGCATGCCCATGCCGACCAGCAGGATATGAGGCTTGAAGGCGTTGATCTGCTCGACCACCGCCGCATTTTCGTTCGAGCCGGGGCCGGCGTCGAAGTAGCCGTGATGGGTCGCAAGCTCGACGCCGGGCCAGTCGGCCAGGATTTTCGCGCTTGCCGCCTCAGCCACGCCGGGAGCACCACCGACGAAAAACACCCGCCAATTGTCCGCCCGGGCCTTGGCCCAGAAGAAGTCGCGCCAGTCGAGATAGGTGCAGCGATGGAACTGTCGGCTGGAGCGACCGATCACTCGAGCCCAGGCCAGCAGCGGCGTAGAATCGACCTCGACCAGATCAGCGACGGTGAAGAAGGCCCGGACCTTGGCGCTCTTGCGGGTCAGGTACAGGCTGTGAAGATTGTGGTTGGCGATGATCGAGGACACACCCCGCGCCAGCCGCGCGCCGACGAAGTGGAAGACTTCCTCGTGCCGCACCAGATCCATGGTCTCACCCAGCAGCTTGACCCGCTCGTTGGCGCGCCGCTTGAGGCGGAACGGTCGAGCGGCCTTCTGCGAAGGCGGAACGGAGCGGGCGGTCTGCGACATCGGCGGCTTTCGTGAGAACCGCTTTCAGTCTTGGGGATGGCTCGTAAGCATCCCGATAAATTTCGTCCTTAGCGCGCCTTAACCCTGACGACGCAACGGTCCGCCGTCAGGGCCCGGAGGGGTCTAGCCGTTGGTCACAACCACCTTGCCCATGGCCTTGCGGCTGGCCAGATGGGCGATGGCGTCGCCGGCCCGCTCCAGCGGGAAGCGCTCTGAAACGTGTGGCTTGATCTTGCCCTCGGCGTAGAGCGCCATCAGTTCCTTGACGTTCTGGGCGTGGCCGGCCGGATCGCGGGCCACCGAGGCGCCCCAGAACACGCCCACGATGTCGCACGACTTCAGCAGCGTCAGGTTCAGCGGGATCTTGGCAATGCCCGAAGGGAAGCCGATCACCAGGAAGCGCCCGTTCCAGCCGGCGGCGCGGATGGTGGCTTCCGAATAGTCGCCGCCGACCGCGTCATAGGCCACGTCCCAGCCATTGGGGCCGCAGGCCTCCTTGATCAGATTGGCCAGGGCCTTCTGGCCGTCCTTGTCGAACGGACCGCGCGGATAGACCACGCCGCTGTCGGCGCCGTGGGCGATGGCCAGATCGACCTTTTCCTGGCTGGAGGCCGCCGCGATCACCCGCGCGCCCGCCGCCTTGCCCAGTTCCACGGCCGCCAGGCCGACGCCGCCGGCCGCGCCGAGCACCAGCAGGGTCTCGCCGGCCTTCAGGCTGCCGCGATCCTTCAGGGCGTAATAGGAGGTGCCGTAGGTCAGGATGAAGGCGGCCGCTTCGTCGAAGGGCATGTTGTCGGGGATTGCTGTACAGCGCCCCTCTTCAAGGGCCAGCTTCTCGGCCATACCGCCCCATCCGGTCGAGGCCAGCACGCGATCACCGACCTTGAACTTCGTCACGCCCTCGCCGACGGCGGCGATCAGGCCCGAGACCTCGCCGCCCGGAGCGAAGGGACGGGTGGGCTTGAACTGGTACTTGTCCTCAATGATCAGCACGTCGGGATAGTTGACCCCGCAGGCCTTCACATCGATCAGCACCTGACCGGGACCGGCCACGGGATCGGGCAGCTCCGACAATTCCAGGGTTTCGGGGCCGCCGACCACCGTGCTGAGAACCGCCTTCATCTGTCATCTCCCGATGTTTTTCTTTAAGAGCCGGGACGCTAACGCAGGGCGCGCAGCCAAGGAAGCAGAATGTCAAACAAGCGTTTTAGTCTCGCCCTGCACGGCGGCGCCGGCTGCGCCCCCGGCCATGACTACAGCCAGGAGATCGCCCACATGCGCGGCCTGGTCGAGGCGGCGCGCGACCGGTTGGCCGCCGGGGCCAGCGCCCTCGACGTCGCCGTCGAGACCGTCGTCGCCCTCGAAGCCAGCGGCCTCTACATCGCCGGAAAGGGCGCCTCGCCCAACGCGGCCGGCGCCTATGAGCTGGATGCCTGCCTGATGGACGGCGCCGCCGGCCGCGCCGGCTCGATCGCGGCGCTTCAGGGTTTCGAGAGCCCGATCCTCGCGGCCCGCGCGGTGATGGAAAAGACACCGCACGTCATGCTGGCCGGCGAGGGCGCCATGGCCTTCGCGCGGTCGCAGGGCCTGAAGGAAATCGTTGATCCGCAGCGCTGGTTCACCCACGCCGGGGCCTTCGAGAGCAATCATCCGCCGGAGCTTCCCACCGGTACCGTGGGGTGCGTGGTTCGCGACAGCGAAGGCCGCCTCGCCGCCGCCACCTCGACCGCCGGCGTGTTCGGCAAGATGCCAGGTCGCATCGGCGACAGCCCCTTGATCGGGGCCGGCGCCTGGGCCGACGACACGGTCGCCGTCTCCTGCACGGGCCAGGGCGAATATTTCATCCGCACGGCTGTGGCGGTGCAGATCGCCCACCGCATGCGCTTTGGTGGCGAGAGCCTTGAGAGCGCGGCGGCCGCCGCCATCGCCGGGGTCGCGGCTCTGGGCGGCGACGGCGGGCTGATCAGCGTCGACAAGAACGGCCATGTCGCCATGCCGTTCGCCTCCGACGGGGTGAAGCGCGCGGCCCTGCTGCCGGATGGCACGATCTTCAGCGCCGCATTCTGAAGACAGCCGTCCAGACTCCACACCGAATTGAACGCGCCACCTTCGATCGATAGGCTTCCCGACATGCATGCACGCGCTGGCCAGCTGGCCCGACCCGAAGACCTGATCGATCTGGCCGCCCTGACCGGCGCCTATCTCGAGCGTCAGCCCGACATGGCCGATCCCGCCCAGAGGGTGGCGTTCGGCACGTCCGGACACCGGGGCTCCAGCCTCGACGGCGCTTTCAACGAAGCCCACATCCTGGCGATCACCCAGTCGATCGTGGAATATCGCGCCGCCCAGGGGATCACCGGCCCGATCTTCGTCGGCCGCGACACCCACGGCCTGTCCGAGCCCGCTTGGCGCAATGTGATCGAGGTGCTGGTCGCCAACGGGGTCGAAACCCTGATCGACGACCGCGACGGCTTCACGCCCACCCCGGCCGTGTCGCACGCCATCCTCGCCTTCAATCGCGGCAAGACCTCGGGTCTGGCCGACGGCATACTGATCACCCCGTCGCACAACCCGCCCCGCGACGGCGGCATCAAGTACAATCCGCCCTCGGGCGGACCGGCCGACGGCTCGGCGACCTCCGCCATCGCCTATCGCGGTAACCAGTTGATCGAAGGCGGTCTGGCCGATGTGCGGCGCATGCCGTTCGAGCGGGCGATCGCCGAGGCCAAGCGCTTCGACTTCCTGGGCCGCTATGTCGACGACCTCCCCAGCGTGCTGGACCTCGACATCATCCGCTCGGCCGGCGTGAAGATCGGCGCCGATCCGCTGGGCGGGGCCAGCGTCGGCTATTGGGGCGAGATCGCCGACCGTCACCGCCTGGACCTGACCGTGGTCAATCCGACGGTCGATCCGCGCTGGGCCTTCATGCCGCTGGACGCCGACGGCAAGATCCGCATGGACTGCTCGTCGCCCTGCGCCATGGCCAATCTCATCAAGGCGATGGCTGGCGGCGCGGGCTATGACGTCGCCACCGGCAACGACGCCGACGCCGACCGCCACGGCATCGTCACCCCCGACGGCGGGCTGATGAACCCCAACCATTTCCTGGCCGCCTCGATCTCGTACCTGTTCAGCCATCGCGAAGGCTGGGGCCCCGACGTGGCCGTCGGCAAGACCCTGGTCTCGTCCTCGATGATCGACCGCGTGGTGGCCGGCCTAGGCCGCAGGCTTCTGGAGGTGCCGGTCGGCTTCAAGCATTTCGTGCCGGGCCTGCTGGACGGCAGTGTCGGGTTTGGCGGCGAGGAATCGGCCGGGGCCGCGTTCCTGCGACGCGACGGGACCGTGTGGACGACGGACAAGGACGGCCTGCTGCTGGCCCTGCTGGCCGCTGAGATCCAGGGCCGCACCGGACGCAGCGCCAGCCAGCTGTATGACGATCTGGCCGAAAAATATGGCCGACCGTCCTATGCCCGCATCGACGCCCCGGCCGACCGGGCGCAGAAGGCGCGGCTGGGCGCGCTGAGCCCGTCTGACGTGACGGCGACGAGCCTGGCCGGCGAGCCGATCACCGCCACCCTGACCACCGCGCCGGGCAATGGCGAGGCGATCGGCGGGCTGAAGGTGGTGACGCAGAACGCCTGGTTCGCGGCGCGACCGTCAGGGACCGAGGACGTCTACAAGATCTATGCAGAGTCGTTTCTGGGGGACGAGCATCTGAAGCAGGTACAGGCCGAGGCGCGCGACGTCGTGGCCGGGGCTTTGAAGGGCTGATCCGGCCGGCCCCTTCCATCCGCCGAGTGGCCTAAAGTCGAGCGCGCCAGACTTGCTCTCAAAGAGCCCCCTCAATCCCCCAGCACCTCGTCCACCCACTGGCTCACCTTCTCCGTCGCCGGACCATAGATCTGCCGGTCGAAGGCATGGGCGTTGTCGGACCGCGTTACATTGATCTCGCAGGTCGGGATGCCCAGGGCTCGCGCCTCGGCCACGAAGCCGGCGGCGGGATAGACCGAGCCGGACGTGCCGATCGCCACGAACAGGTCGGCCTCTTCCAGAGCCTGTTCGATCTGGTCCATGAACATCGGCAACTCGCCAAACCACACCACATCCGGCCGAGTGGCGCCCACCGTTCCGCACTCCGGGCAGACCTGGCGGGCGGTCAGCGGGCCCCGGTCGGTCCAGTTGCCCGAACACATCGTGCAGCGGGTGACGGACAGTTGACCATGCATGTGGACGACCCGCCGGCTGCCGGCCTTTTCGTGCAGGTCGTCGACGTTCTGGGTGCAGAGGAAGATCCAGCCGCCCAGGGCGGTCATCTCCCTTTCCAGTCTCGCAAGGGCGAGGTGAGCCCGGTTGGGCGCGGCGATCTCGAGGATCTTGCGACGGGCCGAATAGAAGTCGCGCACCCGGGCCGGGTCCTTGGCGAAGCCCTCGGGCGTGGCCAGCTGAGCCAGATCGTTCTGGGTCCACAGGCCGTCGGCATCGCGAAAGGTCTTCAGGCCGCTCTCGGCCGAGACACCGGCGCCGGTGAGGATAAAGATGTTCAGCGGCTGGACCATTTCACCTTCCGACGCCTGGGTGGTCGACAGTCCGGTCGCCCATGGGGCGAACCTGACGCATCCGTCATTTTTAATTTGACCCGTCTGCGAGATTGAGTTGACAGTGTTTAGATCGTTGGCAGCTGGCGCAAGACCCGCCCCGACCCAGGCCACCGGAGGAGCCCCCATGACGGACAAGAACATCACCAAGGACGCCATGTACGACGCGGTGGCGCCGGACGATTTCGAGTCGATGCTCGAACTGGACCGCTACAACAACCGCTCGACGGCCTTCGACAAGATCATTTCGGCAACACACGACCACTTCTGGGATCCGCTGGACAAGGCCTATATCGATTTCGACGTGCCGTTCGACATGGAGAATCAGGCCCTGGTGCCGGAGGATCTCGTGATCGCCCTGTCGACCGATTATGTGTCCGACCACCTGAGCGATCCCAAGACGCGCATTCGCTTCATCAACCAGTCGGTGCTGCGCAGCTTCTCGTCGATCCTGCATGGCGAACAGGGCGCGCTGAACCTGTCGGCCTCGCTGTGCCACGTTCTGAAGGACCAGGGCGCGCAGGAATACGCCGCCAACCAGACGCGCGAAGAAGCCCGCCACGTCACGGCCTTCGCGAAATACATCAAGGCGCGCTGGGGCCGGCCGGTCGAGTGCGGCCCGGCCCTGAAGACCCTGCTGGTCGAGATCATCGGCGCGCCGGAAGTCTACAAGAAGATCATCGGCATGCAGATGCTGGTCGAGGGCCTGGCCATGGGCGCCTTCGCCACTTTCTACAACCAGATCAATGATCCGGTCGGCAAGAAGATGCTGCAACTGGTGATGACTGACGAGGCCTTCCACCACAAGTTCGGCAAGATCTGGGCCGACCGCACCGTGCCCAAGCTGTCGCCTGAGGAACACGCCATCATCGAGGACTGGGCGGCGCACTGCTTCCAGACCCTGCTGTTCAACCTCGTCTCGCCGCACCAGCAGATGGATCTCTATGCCGAGTTCGGCCTGGATCCCGACAAGGTGGTCGAGGAGTACGGGAAGATCATGACCGACGATGTGCGTCGCGAGGCCATGAAGGAGCAGACCAACATCTTCCGTGTGCTGGTCAAGACCCTGCTGAACGCCGGCATCATCACCGACCGCACCAAGGCGTTCTATGCGATGTATGTCGACATCGAGGAGCTGAGGGGCGAAGGCGACCGCACGGTCGGCGACGACATCGCCGAGGAGGGCATTCGCCACCTGCAGGCCATCAACTTCCGCAACCGTCCGGCCGGCACGGTAGGCATCGCCGCCGAATAGGCTTTCGATCAAGCCAAACAGGCCGCTCGCCCGGAACAAGGGCGGGCGGTTTGCGTTTGGGTTGCCTTGTTGGCAAGGTTTCCTCCATGCGCAATTTCAACCTGATCTCGGCTGGCGCCCTCGCCGGCGCCCTCGGTTTTGCTGGAATGGCGGGTTCGGCCCACGCCGCCGCCAAGCCTCCGGCCAAGGCCGTCTCGTCCGAGTTCTATTCGGGCCAATGGTTCGAGATCGCCCGCACGCCCAATTCAGGCCAGCGCGATTGCGAGGCGGCCTCAACCCAGTTCACCAGCACCGGGGCCAGCAGCTTCAAGGTCGTGCAGATCTGTCGCAGGGGCTCGCCCACCGGCGCGGCCAAGACCTTCAACACCAGCGGCAAGATCGTCGCAGACACCTTCAACGCCAAATTCTCGATGAGCTTCCTGGGCGGTCTGAAGACGCAGGAATACTGGGTGCTGGACCGGGCCGACGATCAGTCGTGGGCGATCATGGCGACGCCGGGGGGCAACTATGTGTGGCTACTGTCGCGCCAGGCGGACATGCCTTCGGACGTCCGGGCGGCAGCCCTGTCGCGGGTGAAGGCGCTGGGCTACGCCAAACTCGAATTCCCCGCCCATCCGGACGTCTGATCGCATGAAACCCTGGACCCTCACCCTGACCCTGCCCCTGCTGCTGGCCGCCTGCGTGGCGGGGCCCAGCGGTAATCCCAATCCGCCCCAGCCAGCCAAGGCCGTCGAACTCGACCGCTATCTGGGCAAGTGGTACGAGGTAGCCCGCTATGACATGCGGTTCCAGAAGGGCTGCGAGGCCGTCACCGCCGAATATTCGAAGCGGCCTGACGGTCTGCTCCGGGTGCTTAACACCTGTCACCAGGACGCGGTGAACGGACCGGTCAGGACCGCCGAGGGCAAGGCCAAGGTCGCTGATACGGCCACCAACGCCAAGCTGCAGGTCTCGTTCTTCGGCCCGTTCTGGGGCGATTACTGGGTCATGGACCATGCCGACGACTACAGCTGGAGCATCGTCGGCGAGGGCTCGGGCAAGTATCTCTGGCTCTTGACCCGCAAGCCCCCGACCGGCCTGGAGCGCGAGGCCCTGACCGCCAGGGCCAAGGCCATGGGCTATGACGTCTCGATGCTGCGGCCGACCCTGCAACCGGCGCCTTAAGGGCGCTTGCCCGGCCAGGTGAGATAGCCGCTGCCGTCGCGGCCGGCATAGCGGACCTCAGGCGGCGGCGGGGTCCGCGACGGCGGAGCCTCATAGGGCCGGGCGTAAGGGTACTCGACATAGGGCGGCAGCGGCTGAGCCGGCGGAGGCACCTGGCGCTCGAACTCGGCGATCGCCACCGATGGCGCCGCAAGGGGGGCAGGTTCGATCCTTCGCGGAGGCGTCGGAAGACTTGGCGCGGCCTCAATCCGGATCGGCGGCGCAACCACCGGCGCTGGCGGCGGAAGTGTCGACATCACAACAGCGGCCGGCGTCGCTACCCGGGTCTCGATTCGCGACGTCTCGGCGATCATCCTCATCTGCGGGAAGGGCGCGATCCCTCGGCCCTCCAGGGGCCGTGCCGACGGAAGGTAGAGGCTTCTGATCGCGATCTTGAACTGACCCAGACAAGCCTCATGGCCCGCCGCAAAGTGCCCCTTGGCGAGTTCCCCGGCGTCCGGGCGATAGAGGGCGCTCTCGCTTTTCAAGAGCGCTGGGGCCTCCCACCGGCAGAAGGTGTTGACCGCGACGGCTCCAGTGCGGCCGTCTATGACGTCCAGTTTCGCATGATAAATCGCGTCCTTTTCGTAACTCGCCGAGCCGACCACGCTCCAGCCCATGTTCCGCACATCGACGATGTAGCGGGCGCCGACGGCCATTTTGGCAATCGCCTTGGGCCTCTGGCGCTCGATGGCGATCGGCTGCTCAAGAACGACCGCTTCCCGGCGCTCGGCCAGCGTCCAGGCCAGTTCGCGCGCCAGGTCAGGCGTCGGATCGACGATCTGGCTTTTCTGCGCCAGCCTCGCGCCGGAAATGCTCTCAGCAATGGCCTCGCCGATCACGGCTCCCACCATGCCAGCCAGCCCCATGCCAGGAGGGTTGAGGTTGACATCCACGCCGGAGCGTAGACCGGGCGACTTGCGCTGAGTGAAGGCGACGGCCTCGGTCAAAGGCTCTGCGAGCGCAACTTCGGCCGGAGGGGGTGTGCGCGGCGCGGCCGTCGCAACGCCTTGCGACGCCAGAGCCACGATCGTGGCGATCGCCAGAACAGAACACTTCTTCACAGCATCGCCCACTTAACGCCCCGCTTGATCGCTCCGGGCTATTGCGCCGAAAGGTTGTGGTCAAAGCGTCGCGCCCAGAGCGGGAAACGAGCTCGCCCGGCGGGACGCTATTTAACCTTGATCCGCGAACAAAGCTGGAACAGGATCAAGCCATGGACGTCGTGATCGACCTGCGCCCATCGCGGCCCGAGACCACCGACGCAGTCACCCGGGGGGCCGCGCGATTCCTGGTGTCGCTGGGCTATGCGCCCCTGGCCGAGGTGACCCTGCCCAACGGCCGCCGGGCCGACCTGATGGCCCTGGGACCAAAGGGCGACATCCTGATCGTCGAGGTCAAGTCGGGGCTGGAAGACTTCCGCATCGACCGCAAATGGCCAGAGTACGGCCCCTATTGCGACGCCTTCTATTTCGCGGTCGCCCCGCATTTTCCGGACGGCATCCTGCCGGAGGAACCGGGGATGATCGTGGCCGACGCCTTTGGCGGCGCCGTGATCCGCGAGGCACCGGTCGATCCCCTGGCCCCGGCCCGCCGCAAGGCCTTGACCCTGGCCTTTGCGAGGCTGGGGGCGATGCGAGCCTGCGGCGTGGTCACCGACCGGCTTTAATTGTCGCGCACCACCTTCAGCACCGCCTCGCCATAGCGATCCAGCTTGCCCTGGCCGACGCCGCCGGCCTTGGCGAGGGACGGCAGGCTGGATGGACGCGCGGCGGCGATCTCGGCCAGGGTGGCGTCGTGGAAGATCACATAGGGTGGCACATGCTGTGACTGGGCCTGCTCGCGGCGCCAGGACCGCAGGGCCTCGAACAGCGCCTGATCTTCGGCGGGCACCGTCAGGGCCTTGCCCTCGCGGCGCTTGCGCGGCGCGCCGGAGCGGGTGGTCGGATCGGACGCCTCGACCTGCTGACGCAGGCTGACCTTGCGCTCGCCGCGATAGACGGCCTTGACGCCCTCGACCTCGCCCAGGCCGATCAGCGGCCGGCCATCATTGGGATCCTCGCGCAGCAGCCCCTCGAAGACCAGGGTGTCGAGCAGGTCGCGCCAGGTGACGGGGCTGTATTCGCGGCCTATGCCGAAGGTCGACATCTGGGCTTCCTGCGGCGTGACGTCCTTGGTCTTGCCCAGCAGGTGGTCGATCAGCCGGCCGCGCCCGAAGCGTCCACCCAGGCGATGGGCGGCCGACAGCGCCTTCTGGGCCGCCTGCGTGGCGTCGATCCCCTGGGGCGGCGAGGTGCAGATGTCGCAGACCCCGCAGACGGCCACGCCCTCCTCGCCGAAATAGCGGCGCACGGCGGCGGCGCGGCAGGTGGTTCCCTCCAGCATCGCGTAGAACTGCCGCAGCTTGCGGGTCTGGACCTGTCGGACCTCGTCAGGGGCCTCGCGGGCCTCGATGCGTTTGCCGGCCCAGGCCAGATCGGCCGAGCCATACAGGGTGATGCCCTCGGCCGGCTGGCCGTCGCGCCCGGCGCGGCCGATCTCCTGCCAGTAGGCCTCGATGGCGGCGGGCGGATCGGCGTGGATCACGAAGCGGACGTCGGGCTTGTCGACGCCCATGCCAAAGGCGATCGTCGCCACCATCACCGCCGCGTCGGCCTCGAGGAACTCCTCTAGCCGGCGGGCGCGGACGTTCTTGTCGAGGCCGGCATGATAGGCCAGCGCGGGAACGCCCTGGGCGATCAGCTTCTCGGCCAGTTTCTCGGTGGAGTCGCGGCTGCCGGCATAGACGACCCCGGCCCGGCCCGGGCGTTCCAGGACCAGTTCGACCACCCGGTCATGACCCTTGCCACGCTTGCGCTCGGCGTTCAGGGCCAGTTCGGGGCGGGCGAAGCTGTCGACAAACTCCGCAGCCCCTTCGAGGCGAAGCTCGGCGCGAATGTCGTCGCGGGTCCGGGCGTCGGCGGTGGCGGTGACGGCCAGGCGCGGGACGTTCGGGAAGACCTCGGCGATGCGACCCAGCATTCGGTACTCTGGCCGAAAATCGTGGCCCCACTGGCTGACGCAGTGCGCCTCGTCGACGGCGACCAGGGCCAGGTTCAGGCGCGACAGCCGGTCCAGCATAGACGGCTGCATCAGGCCCTCGGGCGACAGGTACAGCAGATCCAGCTGGCCCTCGTCGATGCGCCGCCAGATGTCGGACCGCTCGTCGGGGGTGGTATTGCTGTCCAGGCGCTCGGCCGCCACGCCGGCCTGCTTCAGCCCAGCCACCTGGTCGGCCATCAGGGCGATCAGCGGCGAGACCACCAAACCCAGGCCCGGACGGATCAGGGCGGGGATCTGATAGCACAGGCTCTTGCCGCCGCCGGTCGGCAGCACGGCCATGGCGCTGCGTCCGGCCAGCAGCTCGCCGATCACCCCGGCCTGCAGACCTCTGAAGTCAGCATGGCCGAACGTCCGGCGCAGGACGTCGCGGGCGGTGTCGAGGGGAGCGGAATCAACGATCGTGGGCACGGCGGACTTGTGACAGCGGGGATGCGCAGCGCCAAGGCATTCCTGGCGCGCCGGTGGATTTCAGAACACGGCGCTCAACTTCCAATGGCAATACCGCGGCTGCGCCGCCGCGCCACAAGAGCGCCGCGTTCGGCGTTTACCTCTCGTCAATCTTGTCGCGCGTTTTGTGGGCTTCGGCTAAACGGGAGGCTGACGCGCGCCCCCTCACACCCCTTTTGGCGCACCGTGGGATTAAGAGACGACATGGCCAACGGCACCTTCGGCGGGAACAGGCCGGCGAAGCCCCAACGGACGCCGCTGCAGGCCGCGCTCTATTGGGGCACGGTCGTCGGCGTCTGGGGCCTGATCTTCATCGTCGCCTTCTTCGCCGTGTTCGCCAGCGATCTGCCCGACACCTCCAAGCTCTATGACGTCAAGCGCCAGCCCTCGATCAACTATCTGGATCGTTCGGGCGCCCTGCTGGCCGTACGCGGCAGTCAGTATGCGCCGCCGGTCGATATCGACGCCCTGCCCAAATATGTTCCGGCCGCCTTCGTGGCCATCGAGGACCGCCAGTTCTATCGCCACTTCGGGTTCAACCCCTGGGGCATCCTGCGCTCGCTCGCCTGGAACATGACCAATTCGGGCGGCCCCCAGCGCGGCGGCTCGACCATCACCCAGCAGCTGGCCCGCAACCTGTTTCTGAGCCCGGCCCAGAACTATCGCCGCAAGGCCCAGGAGTTGATCCTCGCCGTCTGGCTGGAGCTGAAGTTCAGCAAGAAGCAGATCCTGGCCCTCTATATGAACCGGGTCTATTTCGGGGCCGGCGCCTATGGCATCGAGGCCGCCTCGCAGCGCTATTTCAACAAGCCCGCCAATCAGCTGACCATCGGCGAGAGCGCCCTGCTGGCCGGCATGATGAAGGGCCCGGCCCGCTATTCGCCGGTCAGCGCCAGCGAACGCGCCGCCCGCCGCGCCACCGTCGTGCTGGACGAGATGGTGCGCATCAAGGCCATCACCGCCGAGGAGCGCGACGAGGCGTTCAAGACCCCCGTGCAGGTCTCGGCCACCCTGGCCAACCAGCGGGCCCAGTATTTCACCGACTATGTCGACGGTCAGGTGCGCTCGCTGGTCGGCGAGCCCACCGAGGACCTGGTGGTCGAGACCACGCTCGACCTGCCGATCCAGGTGGCCGCTGAACGCTCGGTGAAGCTGGGCGTCGAGGGTCATATCAAGCAGGGCGTCGAACAGGCTGCCCTGGTGGCCATCGACGGCGAGGGCCGCATCCGCGCCTATGTCGGCGGAGCCGACTATGGCGAAACCCAGTTCGACCGCGCCACCACCGCCCGCCGCCAGGCCGGCAGCGCCTTCAAGCCGTTCGTCTATCTGACGGCGATGGAGCAGGGCCGCACGCCCAATGTCATGGTGGTCGACGAACCTGTGAAAATCGGAAATTGGGAACCCAAGAACTACACCAACAAATATCTGGGCCCGATGACCCTGCAGACCGCCCTGGCCCAGTCGATCAATACGATCGCCGCGCGGCTGGCCAACGAGGTCGGCACCAGCAATGTGGCCAACACCGCCCGTCGCCTGGGCATCACCAGCAAGATCCAGCTGGACCCCTCGATGGCCCTGGGCGCGGTCGAGGTCTCGCCGATGGAAATGGCCCAGGCCTATGCCCCATTCTCGAACGGCGGCTTCCTGGCCAAGGGCTACGGCATCGAGCGCATTCGCACAGCCAGCGGCAAGGTGCTGTACGATCACGGCGTCGAAAAGACCTCGCGTCCGGCCGTGATCGGCTCGCCGGGCCTGCAGTACATGAACCAGATGATGCGCCAGGTCGTGACCGCCGGCACCGGGACGCGCGCCAAGGTCGCCAGCTATGATGTCGCCGGCAAGACCGGCACCACCAGCGACTACCGCGACGCCTGGTTCGTCGGCTATTCCGGCGGCTTCGTCGCCGCCGTCTGGACCGGCAAGGACGACAACACCCCGATGAAGCGGGTGACCGGCGGCGGCGCGCCGGCCGAGATCTGGCGCAACTTCATGGCCGCCGCCCTGCCGCGCCTCAAGTCCACTCCGATCCCGGGCGGCATCATCGAACCGCCGCCGGTGGTGGGCGAAGATCCGATCGGCGACCTGATAGATCCGTCCGCGACGCCCGAAGGTCCCGGCGCCGAGGTCCCGGCATCGACCGCCCCGGCGGCGGATAACCTGCCCTATTGACGGCGTCTGGGCGCCTCGCGGCCTTGCCCGCCAGGCGCCCGGCCCCGCTCAGCGGCAAATGGTGCAAACTGGCGGGCCGGTGTCGCCGGGCTCTTTACGCTGCGCGCCAAGCCCTTTAGCGGTGGAGCTTGAGGGATGGGGGTCTCTTAGAGTCAGGCCAAACCTTTATGAGCGCGACGCAGACTTCAGATCCGACGCCCACCGCCCGTCAGAAGGGCCTTCTGGGCGCGGTCGAACGATTGGGCAATCTGCTGCCCGAACCCGTGATGATCTTTGTGTGGTTGATCCTGGGGCTGATGGTCCTGTCGGCCGTCGGCCAGGCCCTGGGCTGGTCGGCCTCGATCTCCTATGGCGGCGACGAGGCCCCTCAGTTTGGCGAGCTGGACAACGGCGTCCTGACCTATGCGGCCAGCAGCCTGTTTTCCGAGGCCAATCTGGCCCGACTATTCACCGAAATGCCCAAGACCCTGACCAGCTTTGCGCCGCTGGGCCTGGTGCTGGTGGTGATCCTGGGCGCAGCGGTGGCCGAACGCTCGGGCCTGTTCAGCGCCCTGATCCGGGCCAGCCTGCGAGAGGCGCCCAAGGCGATCCTCACCCCCCTGGTGGTGGTGATCGGCATGGTCTCGCACCATGCCTCGGACGCCGCCTATGTGGTGTTCATCCCGCTGGCCGGCCTGCTCTATGCCGCCGTCGGTCGCCATCCGCTGGCCGGCATCGCCGCCGGCTTTGCTGCGGTATCGGGCGGTTTCGCCGGCAATCTGACGCCGGGCCAGTTCGACGTGGTGCTGTTTGGCTTCACCCAGGAAGCGGCCCGGATCATCGACCCGACCTGGACGATGAACCCGCTGGGCAACTGGTGGTACATCCTGGCCATCGTCTTCGTGTTCACGCCGATTGCCTGGTTCCTGACCGACAAGGTCGTTGAGCCGCGCCTGGGCACCTGGGGCGGCCAGGCTGATGACGGTCTCAAGGCCGAACTGGCCAAGTCGGCGGTGACGCCGCAGGAGAAGCGCGGCCTGAAGCTGGCGGGTCTGGCGGCCCTGGCCGTGGTGGCCCTGTTCGCGGCCTTGAGCTTGATCCCCGGCTTTACCCCGCTGATCGACGAGACCAAGACCGGACCGGCCCAACTAACCCCGTTCTACAGCGCCCTGATCGCCGCTTTCATGCTGCTGTTCCTGTCCTGTGGCGTGGCGTTCGGCATCGGGGTCGGCACGGTCCGCTCGGACAAGGACGTCGTCAACATGATGACCGACGGGGTGCGATCGGTGGCCCCCTATATCGTCTTCGCCTTCTTCGCCGCCCATTTCGTGGCGATGTTCAACTGGTCGCGCCTGGGCCCCATCGCCGCCATCCACGGGGCCGAGTCCCTGAAGGCCATGGACCTGCCGGCCCCGCTGCTGCTGGTCAGCGTGCTGGGCTTCTCGTCGGTGCTGGACCTCTTCATCGGCTCGGCCTCGGCCAAGTGGAGCGCCCTGGCCCCGGTGGTGGTGCCGATGTTCATGCTGCTGGGCATCTCGCCCGAAATGACCACCGCCGCCTATCGGATGGGCGACAGCTTCACCAATCTGATGACCCCGCTGATGAGCTATTTCCCGCTCGTCTTGGCCATGACCCGGCGCTGGGACGCCAATATGGGGGTCGGGTCGCTGCTGGCCCTTATGCTGCCCTATGCCCTGGCCTTCATGGTCGCCGGCGTGGTCATGACCCTGGCCTGGGTGGCCTTCGACTGGCCACTGGGGCCGGGCGCCCAGGTGCACTACACCCCGCCCGGCGGGCTGTTGAAGTAGGGGCGAGGGCGCACGGCTTCGCCGCTTCACGCGGTGACCGCTGAAGATGTGGGAAGGGTCGCGGAGCGTCCGGGCCTCGCCCGGAGGATGGGATAGTGAATACCGTTTCGACGAAGACGAACGCTCCGCGTGATCTTCAGACGGAAGCCTTCGAGGCGCGGGGTTTTAACCCGCTCTCGACATTCGGCCTCCGGCGGGTGGAGGGGTTAGCGACCCCGTCCAGACCGCATGGGCGATTTCAGCCCATGCCTGCTGCGCATAGTGCGGGCGTCGCCAAAGGGAGTTCCCGGCGGTCCGGGCCTGGCCTCGACACGTTTGGCCCCCGCAAGGACCGCTCCGCTCCGCCAGACCCCACCGGGCCTTCAGACGACGACCGACGGACGCTTCCCGCTCGACCACCCCTGACAGCCGCAACGGTCGCCGTACGTGCGCCCTTCCCGTGCTGTCAGGTGAGATTGATTATGCAGGCGGTTTGGGCGCGTCTGACGGGCGCGATCAAGTTTTTTGCAAGTTGCTGATCTGGTTGAAGTCTCGCCTTAGAAGAACGGGGATTGAGGGCGCTGTGTCCCCATAGTCGCCGGTCCAGGAGCTGCGGCGTGCGGCGCCCCCTTCCCCAAACCTTGCGCGACGCCCTAGGCTGATCCCAACAACACATCCCAACAACAGATCAAAGGGAGCGCCGCGCATGTTACCGGGCCTGATGCAGACCACTCCGCTGATGATCAGCGGCATCCTGACCTATGCGCAGCAGGCCCATGGCGCGCGCGAGATCGTCTCCAAGCTGATCGACGAGCCGGTCTGGCGCTATGACTATGCGGGCCTGGCACGCCGTTCGGCCCAACTGGCTCACGCCCTCAAGCGGCTGGGCGTTGCGCCCGGCGACAGGGTGACCTCCCTGGCGTGGAACACTCACCGGCATCTGGAGCTGTTCTACGCCGCGCCGGGCATCGGGGCGGTGCTGCACACCGCCAACCCCCGGCTGTTCGACGAGCAGATCGTCTATACGATCAATCACGCGCAAAGCGCGGTGCTGTTCTTTGACCGCAACTTCCAGGCCCTGGTCGAGCGCATCGCCCCGCAGCTGACCACGGTGAAGACCTTCGTCATGCTGTCGGACCCCGAGCGGACGATCCCCGGCTCCTTAGGCGCGGTCTCCTACGAGGCCCTGATCGCCGGCGAGGCCGAGACGATCGCTTGGGGAAGCTTCGACGAGAACGCCGGGGCCTTCCTCTGCTACACCTCGGGCACGACGGGCGATCCCAAGGGGGTGCTGTATTCGCACCGGGCCGTGGTGCTGCACGCCATGGCCGGAGGCCTCAACAGCGCCTTTGGCTTCACCGCCTTCGATGTAGTGATGCCCTGTTCCAGCCTCTATCACGCCACCGCCTGGGGCCTGCCGTTCAGCGCCCCGATCTGCGGAACCAAGCTGGTCCTTCCCGCCGACAAGATGGACGGGGCCTCGCTCCACGCCCTGATCGAGGGCGAGGGCGTCACCTTCACCGGCGGCGTGCCGACCATCTGGACGATGTATCTGGACTGGCTGGAAAAGACCGGCCAGCGGCCAGGCAGCCTCAAGCGGGTCGTCATCGGCGGCAGCGCGGTGCCGCGGGCCATGGCCGAGACCTTCAAGCGGCTCTACGGCGTCTCGGTGCTGCAGATCTGGGGCATGACCGAGACCTGCCCGATCGGCGTGGTCGCCACCCCCACGCCCTCGCTGGCCGCCCTGGGCGAAGAGGCCATGGACGAAGCCATCTGGACCCGCCAGGGCCGGCTGCAGTTCGGCATCGAGCTGAAGGTCGAGGCCGATGACGGCTCCGACGCCCCCTGGGACGGGGAGACCTCGGGGGCGCTGAAGGTGCGGGGCCCCTGGGTGGTGAGCCGCTATTTCCGCCAGGACGCCGATGTGGCCCAGGACGACGGCTGGTTCGACACCGGCGACATCGCCACCCTCGACGCGCACGGCTTCATGCGCATCACCGACCGCCAGAAGGACGTGATCAAGTCAGGCGGCGAATGGATCAGCTCGATTGATCTGGAGAACGTGGCGGTGGGCTGTGCGGGCGTGAAGGTGGCCGCCGTGATCGGCGTGCCGCATCCCAAGTGGGAAGAGCGGCCGCTGCTGGTGATCGAACTGCATGACGGGGCCAGCGTCACCAAGGCCGAGGTGCTGGACTATCTGGCCCCGCGCATCGTCAAATGGTGGACGCCCGACGACGTGGTGTTCGCCGCCGTGCCGCTGACCGCCACCGGCAAGATCGACAAGAAGGTGCTGCGGGCAGCGTGGCGGGCGCATTTGCTGGGGTGAGGCCGTGCACTGAATCTTGTCATCCCGGCCGTAGCGAAGCGGAGCGCCGGGACCTAGGGGCAACCGCAGTGCGCGAGCCCCTGGGTCCCGGATCGCGCCATGGCGCGTCCGGGATGACAAGAAAATGCAGGCTAGGCCAGCATGCGCACCTTCGGCTCGCGATCCCAGAACCGCTTGGCCGCCGCCGTGATGAAGTCATCCCCCAGACCCACCACGCCTTCGTCAGGCTCAACACCGGCCTTGTCCAGCAGCGGCTTGGCGGCGGCGGTGACACCGATGGCCTTCAGGTGGCCGAAGGCGTCCATCACGAACTGAACGGCTGCAGCTTCCTTCAGCAGGGCCGCGCAGCCGGTGTCGGACAACACCACCGCGATGGCGTCCACCGTCACCGACGGCGTCCCGGCCAGCTGGCCGTCGGCCGGGATCAGGGTCCCATCCGCGCCCTTGGCCCCGCCGATCCTGGGCGCGATGACCTTGGCCACGGCGCCGGCCTTGGTGATCGCCGCCTTGAGCTTGTCGACCGCCGCCGCATCGGAGCCATCGGCCACCAGAATGCCGATCACATGGCCCTTGATGTCAGTCGGGGCGCGGGGGCCGTTGACGATCCGCAGGGCCTGCGACAGCTCCATGTCCAGCACCGGCGCCGCCGTCTTCGACGCCTTGGGCACGGGCATGTTGAGGCCGTCACCGACCCGCTGGGCCAGGTCGGGATCGACATTGACGAGGTTGCCCATCATCCGCGTCCGCACCGCCTCGATGCCCACCTTGGACAGCTCGAAGACGATGGCCGAGGCCAAGTGGGCCTGTTCATGCGAATCCAGCGAGCGGAAGAACAATCGCGCCTGGCTGTAATGGTCGGCGAAGCTTTCGGGACGGATGCGCAGCTTGTCGCCCTGCTCGCTGTCGACCTCCGCCGACGGGAAGGTCGTAAAGCCGGTCATCGGGCATTCGCGCGGACCGCCGATCTCGCCGGCCGTCTCGGTCAGGCTGTTGGGCTCGTAATTGGCGCGGCCCTTCGGGATGGCCATCTGCATCTGGCCGTCGCGCTGGAAGTTCATCACCGGACACTTGGGTGCATTGATCGGCAGCTGATGGAAATTGGCCGTGCCCAGACGGCTCTTCTGGGTGTCCAGATAGCTGAACAGGCGACCCTGCAGCAGCGGGTCATTGGTGAAGTCGATACCCGGCGGCACATTGGCCGGGCAGAAGGCGACCTGCTCGGTCTCGGCGAAGAAATTGTCGGGATAGCGATCCAGCACCATCCGGCCGACGATGCGGATCGGCAGCACCTCTTCGGGAATGATCTTGGTCGGATCCAGAACGTCGAAAGGCAGACTGTCGGCGAAAGCCTGGTCGAAGGTCTGCAGGCCCAGCTCCCATTCGGGGAAGTCGCCGCGCTGGATGGCTTCGAACAGGTCGCGGCGGTGGAAATCCGGATCGGCGCCGGCGATCTTCACGGCCTCGTCCCAGAGGGTGGAGGCCACGCCCTGCTTGGGCTTCCAGTGGAACTTGACGAAGGTCGAGTTGCCGGCGGCGTTGATCATGCGGAAGGTGTGGACGCCGAAGCCTTCCATGGTGCGCAGGCTGCGCGGAAGGGTGCGATCGCTCATCGCCCACATGATCATGTGGGTCGATTCCGGCATCAGGCTGATGAAGTCCCAGAAGGTGTCATGGGCGCTGGCAGCCTGCGGATAGCCGCGATCGGCCTCCATCTTCACGGCGTGGACCAGATCTGGGAACTTGATGGCGTCCTGGATGAAGAACACCGGGATGTTGTTGCCGACCAGGTCCCAATTGCCCTCCCTGGTGTAGAATTTCACCGCGAAGCCGCGCACGTCGCGGGGCGTGTCGATGCTGCCCGCGCCGCCGGCCACGGTGGAGAAGCGCGCGAACAACGGGGTCTTCTCGCCGGCCCGCTGGAAGATGTCGGCCTTGGTCAGGTCGGACAGGGATTCAAACAGTTCGAAGAAGCCGTGGGCGGCCGAACCTCGGGCGTGGACGATGCGCTCGGGGATGCGCTCGTGGTCGAAGTGGAAGATCTTCTCGCGAAGGACGAAGTCCTCCAGCAGCACCGGACCGCGCTCGCCGCTCTTCAGCTGGTTCTGATTGTCGGAAACGCGGATGCCCTGATTTGTGGTCAGGTGGGCCTCGCCGTCATGCGGGCCTTTTTCGGGAATGTGCTGGTGGGTCTCGCCGCCATTACCGATATCGGTTTTGAATTCGCTCGCCATGTCCGTCATTCCTTTGCGCGCCGGGATGACGGCCAAACCCTTGATCGCAAGAGATGGTTCCTGTGTCGGTTAGGTGACGGCGCTCACGCTGGGCGAGCAGATGATCCAGCGGGGGGCTGGAGCGCGTCGCAGGCATCGTGAGAGGCTGGTGGAAAGTTGCCGCGCCGGCCGGGTTCTATAGGTGCCCATAGAAACCCTTGCCTTGCTTCCAGCCCCCCCGAGGCGTATCGGGTCGCTTCCCGTCGTTTGAGGGCGGAAAAGTCAGATTGGAGACCGCTATGGGTTACCGGGTCGCCGTGGTCGGCGCCACGGGCAATGTTGGCCGTGAGATGTTCAATATCCTCGAGGAGGTGAAATTCCCCGTCGATAAGATGCACGCCATCGCCAGCCGCAAATCCATCGGCATCGAGGTCTCGTTCGGCAACAAGATCCTCAAGTGCGAAGACCTGGCCCAGTTCGACTTCAGCACGGTCGACATCGTGCTGATGAGCGCCGGCGGCGCCATCTCCAAGGAATGGGGCGAGAAGATCGGCGCGGCCGGTCCGATCGTCATCGACAATTCCAGCCACTTCCGGATGGATCCGGACGTGCCGCTGGTGGTGCCGGAAGTGAACCCGGACGCCGTGCTGAAGATGCCCAAGAACATCATCGCCAACCCCAACTGCTCGACCGCGCAGCTGGTGGTGGTGCTCAAGCCCCTGCATGACGAGGCCAAGATCAAGCGCGTGGTCGTCTCGACCTACCAGTCGGTGTCGGGCGCAGGCAAGGAAGGCATGGACGAGCTGTGGGAGCAGACCAAGGGCGTGTTCGTCCTGGGCGCGCCGCCGCCCAAGAAGTTCACCAAGCAGATCGCCTTCAACGTGATCCCCCACATCGACAGCTTCATGGAGGACGGCTTCACGAAGGAAGAGTGGAAGATGATGGCGGAGACCAAGAAGATCCTGGATCCGTCGATCAAGCTGGTCGCCACCTGCGTGCGCGTGCCGGTCATGGTGGGCCACGCCGAGGCGATCAATATCGAGTTTGAAACCCCGCTCGACGAGGACGATGTCCGCGAGATCCTGCGCGACGCCGACGGCGTGGAAGTCATCGATAAGCGCGAAGACGGCGGCTACATGACGCCCAAGGAATGCGCCGGCGAGTTCCCGGTCTATGTCTCGCGCATCCGCACCGACCCGACGGTCGAGAACGGCATCGTGCTGTGGTGCGTGGCCGACAACCTGCGCAAGGGCGCGGCGCTCAACGCCGTGCAGATCGCGCAGCTTCTGCATGACAAGGGTCTGATCAAGCAGAAAACCCCGGCCTGAATCCCCCTTCCGCAACAGGCGGGTGGCGGATCTAGGGGCTCCCGGGACTTAAGGTCCCGGGAGCCCTTTCCGTTTGTGATTGAAGGACCAGCGCCATGTCGGCGGACTTGAGCAAGACCCCGGACGAAGCCCGGACAGCGGTGATCGCAGCGGTGGGCTGCTACATGCTGTGGGGCTTCCTGCCGCTGTATTTCCACCTGTTGGCCCAGTTGGGCGTCGGCTCCTGGGAGATGATCGCCCACCGCACCCTGTGGGCGGCGCCTTGGGCCTTGATGGCCGTGCTGCTGGCCAGGCAGGCGGGACAGGTGGCGGCGGTGCTGCGGCAGCCCAAGACCCTGCTGATCCTCGCCTGCTCAACGGCGGCCATCTTCGTCAACTGGACGATCTATGTGTTCGCGGTGAACGCAGGACAGGTGATCGAGGCCAGCCTGGGCTATTACATCAATCCGCTGATGAACATGGCGGCCGGCGCCATCCTGTTCCGTGAACGGATCAGTCGCGAGGGCGCCATCGCCATCGGTCTGGCCGTGGTGGGCGTCGCGATCCAGACCGCCGCCCTGGGCCATTTGCCGGTGATCTCTCTGGGTCTGGCCCTGAGCTTTTGCGCCTATGCCATCCTGCGCAAGCAGGTGAAGGCCGACGCCCAGACCGGCCTGTTCATCGAGTGCGCCTATCTGGCCGTTCCGGGCCTGATCTATGTGCTGCACCTGCAGTCGACCGGGGCCGGCCACTTCGGCGGCGGGGCGGGCGTGACCACCTTGCTGCTGCTGGCCGGCCCCGCCACCGTCGTGCCGCTGGCCCTGTTCGCCTGGTCGGCGCGGCGCATGCCGCTGAGCGCCATGGGCTTTCTGCAGTTCCTGGCCCCGACCCTGCAGTTCGGGGTCGGAATCGCCCTGGGCGAGGCTGTCACGCCGATGCGGGCGCTGTCCTTCGTGTTCATCTGGCTGGGCGTGGCGGTGTTCGCCTACGGGGCCTGGAAGCGGACGCGGGTGGTGGCGGCGGCCTGATCCGGCCTAGGCTGGCGGGATCGGAGACCTGCCATGCCGACTCGACGCCTGATCCTCGCCGCCGGCGGCGCCCTGACCCTGGGCGCGGCCCGGACCGATCCCTTCGACGACCTGCTGAACGGCCAGGGCGTGGCCGCCGCCGCGATCCCGGCCCTGGCGGGGATCGCCTTCGACAGACAGCGCGACCGGCAGGTTGTCGCCCGGGGCATGGCCGACGTCGCGAGCGGCCGGCCGATGGCCACCGCCTCCCCGGCGCGGATCGCCTCGATCTCCAAACTGGTCACCGCCCTGGGCTTCATGACTCTGGTCGAGGCGGGCAAGGTCGGGCTGGACGACGACGCCTCGGATCTGCTCGGCTTCACCCTTCGACATCCGGCCTTTCCCCGGGCGGCCATCACCCCCCGACGCCTGCTGTCGCACACCAGCGGCCTGCGCAACGGGCCGAGCTATCCGGTCGCTTTCGGGCGTCCGCTCAGCGCGGCCCTGGCCCCTGGCGGCGTCCAGTGGGATGACGGTGCCTGGTTCGGGCCGGCCAGCGAGCCGCCGGGCGACTGGTTCGTCTATGGCGACGTAAACTATGCCGTGATCGCCCAGATCATTGAGCGCGTCAGCGGCGAGCGCTTCGACCATTTCATGCAACGCGCGGTGTTCGCGCCCCTGGGCCTGTCGTGCGGCTTCAACTGGAGCGGCGTCCCGCAGACGGCGCGGGATCGCCGCGCCATTCTCTATCGCAAGGCGCCCTCCGATGAGGGGCCGTGGAACGCCGCCGGCCCCTGGATCGCCCAGCACGACCAGATCGTGCCGCCGGCGCCCGAAGCGATGGTGCGCATCGCGCCGGAGGCAGGCGCGCGCAGCCTGGAGCAGTATCAGCCCGGCGAGAACGGCTTTGTCTTTGCGCCACAAGGCGGCCTGCGCGCTTCGGTGCTGGACCGGGCGGTCATCGGCCGGGTGCTGAGTCGGCGCGGCGCGCCCATTCTGAAGCCCGCGACCTTCGCAACCCTGATCGCGCCGGCCTGGAGGCTCGATCCCAAGCGCCCCAACGGCGATGGCTATGGCGGCCTGATGGTCGCCTACGGCCTTGGCGTTCAAACCCTGACCGGCGGGCCGGGCGATGATCTGTTCGAGGGCTGCGCGGACTGGATTGGCCATGCGGGCGACGCCTATGGCCTGACCTCGGGTCTCTGGGTCGACCCCCGCGCCGGGCGTGGACTCGCCTATCTGATCACCGGCCAGGCCGCGCCATTGGCCGACAACAAGGGCCGCTCGCAGTTGACCCGACAGGAGGAGCGGCTGGCCGGCCTGCTCGCCCCGACCTAGCGTTTTCCGATAAGTGTGAAACGGTTATCGGATCGAAAAACGCTCTAAACTTTTGATTTAGAGCCCTTTTCGTCCGACCCTGATGAAGCCATCAGGTCAGAAAGGGCTCTAAAGGCAGGCATAGGCCGCCTCGATCAGCCGCACCGCGCGGGGGTCGCCGATCAGGGCGTTGCCCTGCTTGTTCATCACATAGGACCCGGACACGCCCGTGGTCGGATCGGCGAAGGCGCAAGACCCGCCCCAGCCGGAATGGCCGAACGCCTCGGCGGTCGGGCCATAGAAGAAGTTGGGCGTGTTGCGCATGAAACCCGCGCCCCAGCTGATGTCGTAGGGCAGCACCAGGTCCCGGCCGACGATGCGTTCAGCGGTCGCGGCCTTGATCCCGGCCGGGGTGATCAGCGACTTGCCGTCCAGTTTGCCCCCATTGGCCAGGGCGCCCATCAGCCTCGCCAGGGCCGGCGCGGTGGCGTGACCATTGGCCGAAGGGATCTCGACGCGGCGCCACTCGTCCGTTCCCCGGCCCGAGGGCGCGGCCCACGCGGTCATGAAGGCGGCCTTCACGGCGGCGTTCATCTCGCCAAACTTCGGCAGGGTCGTGGGGCGCATCAGTTCGGCGGTGCGCGCGTGCTCGCTGTCGGGCAGGCCAATCCACAGGTCGAGACCGAACGGCTGGGCGATGTCCTCGCGCAAGGCCGTGCCCATCGTCCGCCCATCGACGCGGCGGAAGATCTCGCCGGCTAGGTAGCCGAAGGTGACGGGATGATAGCCGCTGGCCGTCCCGACCGGGAACAGCGGGGCCATGGCCGCCAGCTTGGCGCAGGTGGCCTCCCAGTCAAACCAGATGGCCGGATCGGTCTGGTCGGGAAAGCCCGACAGGCCGGCCTGGTGCGACAGGGCCTGCTCTACCGTGATCTGCGCCTTGCCGTTCTGGGCGAACTGCGGCCACACATCGGCGACGGGCTGATCATAGGCCAGGCGACCCTCATCGACCAGGCGAGCGACCATCAGGGCCGCGACCGCCTTGGTGGTCGAAAACAGTGCCGTCAGGGTGTCGGGACCGAAGGGGACCGTGCGCTGGCGATCGGCATGACCGCCCAGCAGGTCGACGACGATCTCGCCCTCGACGGCGAAGGCGAACCGGGCGCCCAGCTCGCCGCCGTCCGCGAAATTGGCCTCGAAGACTTCCCGGACCTGGGAGAAGCGGTCGGCGCAGACGCCGGTGATCGTCACGCTCATGAAGGCGCCCCTAGGCCAGCCGCTCGATGCGAACTGTCGGCGAGGTCTGCTTGATCCGCGCGCCCATGGCCACGATCGGCAGCTCCGGCGCGTTCCAGATATTGGCTGCAGTCACGGTCTCGGCCACGCCGCCGACGGCGCGGGCCAGGCCGTAGGACAGGGTCTGGCCTTCCAGGATCGAGGCGGCATAGAGGGCGGTCAGCAGGTCGCCCGTGCCGTTGGGCGAGCGCTCGGCCTTGGCGTGGGCGGCCAGCCAGGCTTCCTTGCGATCGGCCAGGACGACGCCGATCTCCGAGCCGCGATGGACGGACGAGACCAGGGTCGGTTTGCCCAGCAGGCGGGCGGCGCGCATGGCCGATTGCGGATCGCGGGCGTCGGCCCCGGTCAGCTTCTTCAGCTCCCAGGCGTTGCAGGCCACCACGTCGGCGCGGGGGATCAGCTCGACGGCAATGGCCTCGGCGACCTCGGGCAGCACATAAAGGCCCTTGCCGGCGTCGCCCATGGTGGGGTCGACAATGATCGAGGGCTTTCGGCTGGCGGCGCCTTCGCGGGGAGCCTCGCGCACGGCGTCGATGGCGCGGGCGGCGGCGCGCACCTGGGCGGCGCTGGCGAAATAGCCGGTGATGACGATGTCGGTCAGGCCAAACAGACCATTGGCCTCCATGCCGTCGAGCATGCCTTCCAGAACCTCGATCGGTACGGGCGCGCCACCGGGCACGCCCCAGCCGGGATGGCGGCCGAACAGGACGGTCGGAACGACCATCGAGTCGATGCGGAACTGGACGAGCGCTGTGGCCTGGGCCGATGCGCCGACACGGCTGCCGGCAACATGGCTGGAGATGATCAAGGCGAGTGGCATGGCAAGCGGCTTACCGGACCGAGGCCAACTTGAACAGGGCGTCGCTGGGCGTAACCGGCCATGCGCTCAGGAAATCGGTGAGTCGGTCTCGCCCCTGGCGTCGGCCTGGACCACTGCGGCGGCGCGGCGCGGGCTGATCTGGTCGGCGACAATTGACGACCAGGCTGCCGGCACTTCGCCGCTGACCGACAGCGGCAGCTGCATCGCGCACTGCACGCCCTGTGGCAGATAGTCGATCCGCGCCTGGCCGCCGCTTTCCTGGCCGAAGGTCCGGGCGATCAGGCGGGTGCCAAACCCCGTTCGCGCCGGCGGCGTGACCGGCGGCCCGCCCAGCTCGCGCCAGAACAGGCTGATCTGACGCGCGCCCAGCTCATTGTGCGACAGGTTCCAGGCGATCTCGACCTGGCCGCTCGCGGTGGATAGGGCACCATATTTGAGCGCGTTGGTCGCCAGTTCGTGCAGGGCCAGGGCCATGGCCACCGCCTGCTGCGGGCTGAGCCAGACCAGGGGGCCGTCGATCCTGAAGCGGCTGATGTCCTTGTGATCATGGGGGGCCAGCGTTCGCCGCACGATGGTGCCAAGATCGGCGCCGGCCCAGCTCTCGTCGACCAGCACGTTGTGGGCGTCAGACACCGCCATCAGGCGGTTGGTCAGGTCGTTGCGGATGGCGGGATCGACCTTGGCGGCGCGCAGCGTCTGCTCGGTGATCGACTGCACCGTGGCCAGGGTGTTCTTGATCCTGTGGTTCAGCTCGTTGAGCAGCAACACCCGCTGGTCCTCGGCCAGCTTGGCCGGGGTCTCGTCGCGGAGGATCTTCATCAGGCCGGTGAGTTCCGGCTCGAAGATCCCCATGGTCATGCCGTTGCCCCAGAAGCGGGCGCCGTCCTTGCGAAGGTGCCAGCGGGTGTCCTCGGCGCGGCCCTTGTGCTTGGCGTTTTCGAGCTCCCTCCTGTCCGCCCCCGTTTCGCGGTCGGGGAGGGTGAAGAGCTCACCGAAGGGCATGCCGATCGCCTCCTCGCGGCTATAGCCCAGGACGGCCTCGGCACCCCGGCTCCAGGTAGTCACCCGCCCCTCAAGATCCATCGTGAAGATGGCGTAGCCGAGGGCGTTCTCGATGATCAGGCTGGCGAGTCGGGCGTCGTGTTCAGAGGACATTGGGGGCTCCTGCCGCCCTATCAACGCGACAGCGGCGCTTTCGGTGCCGGGCCCACGAAAAAGGCCCGCCGCGTTTCCGCGAGCGGGCCTGATCCAGTCGCCGCAAGACGATGCTGAAGCGAAACTCACGTTTCGCTTCAGCATTCTGTTTTCGCATCGTTTCTGCGGAAAACCGGCACCCACTTTTCCGCACGATGCTCTAGTAGCGGTAGTGATCCGGCTTGAACGGGCCGTTTTCCGGCACGTTGATATAGGCGGCCTGATCGGGGCGCAGGGTCGAGAGCTTGGCCCCCAGCTTCTCCAGGTGGAGGAAGGCGACCTTCTCGTCCAGGTGCTTGGGCAGGGTGTAGACCTGGTTCTCGTACGAGGCCTTGTTGGTCCACAGTTCGATCTGGGCCAGGGTCTGGTTGGTGAAGCTGGCGCTCATGACGAAGCTGGGGTGGCCGGTGGCGTTGCCCAGGTTCACCAGGCGGCCCTCGGAGAGCAGGATGATCTTCTTGCCGTCCGGGAATTCGATGTGGTGGACCTGATCCTTGATCTTGTCCCACTTGAAGTTCTTCAGGCCCGCCACCTGAATCTCACTATCGAAGTGGCCGATGTTGCAGACGATGGCGTTGTTCTTCATCGCCCGCATGTGGTCGACGGTCAGCACATCCTTGTTGCCGGTGGCGGTGACGAAGATGTCGG
>JANOSS010000028.1:0-97479 GCA_031415995.1 Caulobacter sp.
TCGCCGTTTCCAGCGCGCTCCGGCGGTCGAAGAGGACGGGCTTTCAGCCAGACACGCCCTTTTGCCTTCAACCACGCCGACGGCGGGCGGGTCCTGCAACGCCAGGATCCCCGGACCGGTCGAGTATCCCCCTCGACCCCATCCCCGCTCGATCACCCCCCGCCGCCGCAATGGTCGCTGGCCTTGCGCCCTTTCCTCGCGACGAGGTGGGAGCATTATGCGGCAGGTTTTAAGGGGGCTGCGTCGATTGTCTGGGCGCCCTTACGGGTCCCGGGAGCGTGACGATAAAAACGCCCGTCATCCCGTGGGCTCGTCCCCGGGACCCATGGGTCAGCCGCAGGGTCGGTGGATCACAAACCCCTTACGGCGCAACGGAACGATGGGTCCCGGGAACAGGTCCCGGGATGACGGGTATTCTATCGGAAGGCTCGTGACCTCCCGTTTCAGGCGGAGGATTGAGGACCGTTGATCCCCGTACCCATCCGGGGATAGCGCGATCCCTATCCCCTTGGTCGGCGCAGACACCAAAGCCATTGCCCACCAGCGGTCCGGACGCTAAGGAAGCCTCCGTCCGCTTCGCGCGGCGATTGGCCGGTTTAGCTCAGCTGGTAGAGCAGCGGTTTTGTAAACCGAAGGTCACGGGTTCGATTCCTGTAACCGGCACCATTAACCTCCTGATTTTAAAACCTTTATTCCATGATTGGCAACTCAGGCCATGAGCCGGAGTTCGGGGAAAAAGGGGCAGTTCGGGACAGGTTCGGGACAAAAGTCCCGAGATAGTCCCGAACCTCGAGCGCTGTGTTTCGGCCAAGAGATCGAGCTGACCTGGCTTGATAGCAAATGAGATTGGGCTGCGATTTTCTCCCGCAAGCCCATACGACTGACGCGGTCGACGGCGCAGATCGCAAGGCGCACAAGGTCAATATTCAACCCAGAGGCGGTCACTGTCGCGTTTGGCTTTAACCTTGTTAAGCTCACGCGTCTCGGGGGCGCGACGATGGACTTTACAGACCCAAAGGCACGGCTGGCGCGCTGCATGACGGACGGCGCCGACACGCTTCCATCCGCCGGGAAAAAGCTTGGCTTGCTCAACAGCGACTTTCTGGGTGCACGCCGTCTAGTATGGGGCAGGCCGCCTGTCCCTTCTCGCCGGATCGATAGCGGCCGGGTGACGCCATTCCTGAATTTGCGTCAAGCGTAATGATCATCGCGGCCGAGGCTCCAAAGAGCGTCCAACTGGATCTGCATCCCGTCTTGAAGGTCACCCGCCAGAAATTGCTCTCGCCCACTCCCGCTGGCGGCCCTGCCCGGGCCAGCGGCAAGGGAGCGTTTACGGTGTCGGTAAGCCCGCAGCAGGCTGCTCGGGCCCTTCTGGTCCTCAGCCAGCTCCTGCAGGCGGTCGAGCGGCGGGGATGGTCCGTAACCGACTCACAAGAGGGCTTGCAGCTCCGGGCTGGTGGCGAGGCGGTAAGGTTCACGCTGATCGAGCAAATGGACCGGATCCGCCACAAAGTGACAGATGCGGAGCGAGCGGTCTTGGCGCGTTTCGAAGCCAAGCGGGCCGCAGCCGCTCGAGACGGCGATTGGTTCGGCGCGGGCGATCCGCCGCAGATTCCTGACTGGGATCACCGACCTACAGGCTACCTGATCTTCCAACTTGATCCCAATCCCTGCGCCTTTGACGCGGGGAAAGGCCTTCGCCGCACCTTCGGCGAAAGCCGGCTTCGGCGGCTTGACGATCAGCTGGAGAGGATCATGGAGGCCTTAGGCGCGCGCGCCGCCGCCACCCAGGAAATTCGGCGCCTTGCCGCTGAGCAAGCGGTCCGATGGGCCGACCTCACAGCTAAGCGTGAGGACGCTGAACGGCGTCAACGGCTAGAGGCCAAACGGCTGGCGTTCCTCGACAGGCAGTTGGAGCATCACGAGGCCGCTCGGCGATTGGAAGATTTCTTGGCCCGCTACGATCAGGGCGACCTGCGTCAGCGCCCGCAGGCCGACAAGTTCTTGAACTGGGCCCGGGACCGACTGGCCAGGCTGAGCGAGGACCTAATGCTGCAAGCGCAGGAGGCCCGCTACGCCAAGGTAGGCCTGGACGATGACGAGGCCGACATTCCAACCTGGAAGACCTTGGATTAGCCGGCGCAACCGCGTCAGCTTGCAAGGCGTCGACGGCACGCGCCTTTGGCGTCCTCTACCTCCCCGGCGCCAGATCCAAGCGACGTCTGGTGGGGTCTGCCATCCTGCGCTATTGACCAGCGCCCGCACAGCGCGCGCGGCCCGGTAGCTCAGCATGATAGAGCAGCGCTTTCCTAAACTGATGTCCGCGCAGAACATCGCCCGACAGCTCAACGAACGGCCAAGAAAGACCTTGGCAACCGTCTAGGGCCGCTTTCTAGCGTTATCTGGCGCCGGTCTAACCTGGCCCCTTGTCGAAGGCTCGGGCATAGAGCGTCTCGATCCGTTCGACCTCGCCTTCGGTCAAGGCCGCAAATTCCTTGGCGCGGGCGCGCTCGGAGAGACGTCCATTGGACTGGTCTAGGAACTTTCGCAGCCGTTCGACCTCGCCCGTCGGCATATCGACAATCTGTTGGACGTCCTGGCTGAACTGGTCGAAGGCCTGGAGGAACCAGACCTCCTGGGGCAGGTCCTGCGCGATGGTCTGCTCGACGCAGCCATAGAGAAAGGCCGCATGGGCGGTGGCGTCGAAATAGCGGTAGAAGGCTGCGGTGTCGTTCAAGACCTCGACATTGCCGGTGTCGGTGGCGCGCCAGTCGATGAACGGCAGCAAGAGCGCCGAATAGGACTCCAGGACGGCCTTGTAGCGGTCGATCTGGCGCAGGATCGCGGCGCTGACCGGAAAGACAAGGCCCGGCGGGCTGTAGGCGGCGCGGGCCAAGGCATGGTGGATCAGCCAGCGATGCAGCCGGCCATTCCCGTCCATATAGGGGTGAATATAGACAAAGCCGAAGGCCAGGCTGGCGGCCGCGACCACCGGGTCCATGCCGCCACGCGCCGCGCGCTCGGCGAAGGCGGCCACGCCCCCGATCAGGCTTGGAAGATCGCCCGGGCGGGCGCTGACATGGTCGGGAAGCGGCTGATTGCTGTCGCGGTCATGGACGCCGACAAACCCGCCTTCGTCGCGCAGACCCAGGCGGACAAACCGGGCGTCACCGATCACCACCTTCTGGAGGCGATCAAGCTCCGGCAGGTCCAGGGGCCGTGCACCGGCCTGGGCGATGGCCTGACCCCAGCGGGCGGCGCGCTGTCCGGTGGGCCGCTCGCCCTCGATGGCGAAGGAGGACTTGGAGTCGCTCAGCAGGATGAAGGCAGCGGCCCGCGCCATCAGGTCGGGTCGCATGCGCCCCATCGCCTCGCGCGCCTGCTCGCCAAGCGCCTTTTCGCCATAGGCGATCAGCTGGGGGGTCTTGCGAACCAGCGGGCAAAAAGCCGCCGTGCCCGGCAAGTTATTGAGGACCTTGTGGCGCGGCGAGGGCTCGGCAGTGGCCAGGGCATATTGCTGATCGGGGTCCAGCACCGGCACCAGGCGGACCTTGCCGGGGTCGGGCACATCAAGCTGTCGACCCGTCAGCCATTCATAGAGGAACCACAGGCGGCGGGCGAAGGCCCCGGTGGGCGTGGCCCCGACGATCACCGCGATGTCAGCGGGCGCGACCTGGTCGAACAGCTTGGAGAGCACCTGCAAGTCGACGCCCTCATAGCGCAAGGCCAGGGTCAGCTGGGCAGCGAGCGTCGCCTCCGGCCTATGCCGGGGCGTCAGCATCAGCCAGTCAGGTGTCGAGGCCGGGTGGTGGCGCTCGGCGATGGCTACCGTTTGGACCGGAAGCGGCAGGACCAGATCATAGCGGGCGATCAGAGCTGCATAGCCGGCGAGCGCTCCGGGCTCAGGAAGGGCGCGACCGCGAAACTCGGTCACCGCCCGCGTAGGCCATTCACCCATTCCAAACCCTCGCGAAATTCGATCACTGGTCCGGCGCCCGCTTGCGCGAAGCTATCACCATCCGCGAAAATCTATCACAGCGGGTGGATTTTGCGAATCTTGATCACATCAGAACCCAAATGTCGTCTATCGCGCTTGCCGACGGAGACGCCAGTCGCGCCGGGTGGGTCAGTGTTGTTCTCATGGCGACCCAAGCCGTAATGTTCGTCGCCGGGCCATGGAGTGGCTGGCGCTTATTCGGGGCTGAAACCGCGCTCGGCGCCCGGCACTGGGGCCTTCCCGCCGCCGTCTTGCTGATCATGTCGCTGATGCTGAAACTGGCTTTGTGGCCGGCGATGCACACCCAGCAGCTCTTGCGCGCCCTCAAGCGTGTCAAGTTGATGGACGCCCAAGATCGCCTCGGCTGAGTAGAGCTGCCCAAGCCCGCGCCGACTCAGCAATAGGGCGCCTGCACGTACAACGACTTGAAACGACCAAACAGCTTCATCCCGCCCCTCTCCCGGACGGGGTTCGCAAGCCCGTCATCCTGCGCTATTGACCCTGCGCCCCGCGGCGCGCGCGGCCCGGTAGCTCAGCAGGATAGAGCAGCGCTTTCCTAAAGCGAAGGTCAGGGGTTCGAGTCCCTTCCGGGCCGCCATTATCACTATGATTTTAAATAACTTCAGCGCGCCAGCCTTCAGGCGGCGAAAAGCGAAACAGGAACAAATCTTGCCAAAATCGAAGGTTCGGGAGTCGATTCTACGGAATAGCCCCGAACAATGTTCCGCGTCCGTTCTCGCCTAGAAGCGCCCATTCACTGTGGACCACGAGCTGCGAGACCACGCTCGACGCCTAAGAGGTATTGGCCCGTGATTGGAACATTGAACAGGGCGATGCATTTCTAAACCGAAGGTCACGGGTTCGATTCCTGTAACCGGCACCACTAACCTACTGATTTTAAAGCTCTTATTCAAGGTCCGGCAACATCCTCCGGCAAGCGGAGTTCGGGACAAAAAGGGGCAGTTCGGGACAGGTTCGGGACATAAGTCCCGAGATAGTCCCGAACCTCACGCGCTGTATTCCAGCTTGAAAAGCCACACATCCCAGTCCGATTTCAGGCAGAGCCTCAGGCTCAAATTTCGGTCCTGAGCGAAAGCCTCGCGACGCTCGAGCCTGTTTTGACCGGCGCAAGTCACAAGCCGACGCCTGCCCGCGAGCCAGTTCTACCTGCGAGCCAGCCGGCGCCAGCAGCCTGGGCCGCAGAAGCGCTCTGCCTACCTCTCCGGCGGCCTGGAAAATATCAAGCTTCGATCAAAAACCGGGTCCGAACACCCAACTCTTCCGCAGCTAAGGCTAGGCGCTTGTCCCTAATCCTGTGCTTTGTAAGCGGCGACAATGCCCGCGGCTAAGGCTCTCGGCGGCTGACCCGTGCCATCGGTGCATCATCCGTAGGGTGGGTCGACCGGAAACAGATACGCGTCTCCGGTCGCAACTGCGCGCAGGTGGGGCCAACGCACAGCCGTTTTGTTGCGCCTATCCCACGCAAGCCCTTACCGAACCGAAAAGGGTGACCCAAGCCACAGCGCCGAGCGTGACCGCCGGAAGCCAGCTAAGCCTTTGGCGTTTGGACTTGAAGCGTTCGCAAAGCCAGTAAACAGCCGGCAAAATGCGCGACATGCGTCCCCCGGTCGAATCTCCGTCCGTTACCGTAAGGTAACGCCTACAATTCCCGACGTGCAATCGCCTGCGCGGTGCGATGTTACGATCCGTACTCAGATCGAGTTCCACCAGATTTCATGGTGCTGGGCGATCTCAATCATGACCGCGCCGGGCGCGAATGCCGCCTCCAGGACGGCACGCTCCGTTGGATCAGACCAACGCCGTCGGCACTCGGGACCCATGATCACACTCGAATGGCCCGTGCCCTGCAGCTTTGCGTACTCGTCAGGACATCCTTACGAGCACTGGATCAGCATCCCGGTCTCCTCAGCAAGGAGCCCCCCCCCAGGCGCCTTAAATCGCGGCGGAGATTAGAGGGACCCGTTGCCGAGCTCGCCGACGAACTGGCGTCCCAGCGCCGCAGGATTCCCGCTCCACCCTTAATTGGCCTTGCATGGCCGATATCATTGTATTTTTTCTTATATCGGCCATATATGGCCGATGCTGAAGACCTTTCCTGAACTACTGCAAGAGCTGGGGCGGCGCATCGCTGCGCGCCGTAAGGCTCTAGGCTGGACCCAACAGGCGGCCGCCGAACGATCCGGCGTCAACTATCGCACATGGCGCCGACTGGAGGGCTTGGGGCAAGCCTCCATCGAGGATCTCGTCAAGGCGGCGGTCGCACTACGCTGCGAGGAAGGCCTTGAGCTCCTCTTCCCTGCTCCAGCCGCCTCGACCCTTGACGAACTCCTTCGAGAGCAGAAGGCGCAGGCTCGACGACCGGGGCTTGGTCGCGCATGACGTTGCAACCGGGCGCCCCGCTGGCGATCAACCTCATCTTCGATGAAGACCAACCGCCCCTGCCCGCAGCGCGCCTGGCGTTGGCCCAGGGCCTGGCCCAGTTGGAATGGTCACCCGACGTCCTGGCCATCAAGCTGCCGATCTCGGGCCTGAACTATCCGCCGGAACCCGGCCTCCATGCCGCCCGTCGTCGCGATCTGGAGGGGCTGCACGGCTTTATCGCTGACAGTCTGCCAGACGCCTGGGGCAGCCTTGTCACCCGGCGGCGGCTGGCCAAGCTTGGCGTACGCCTGGAGGACCTCAATCCGCTTGACCGGCTGGCCCTAGTGGGCCGGCAGGGTCGCGGCGCCATGGCCTTCCTGCCCGAGACCGCGCCCGCGCCGCAGGTCGAGACCCTGGAGCTGGACGTTCTGGCTGCGGAGGCCTTGGTCATGCTGGCCGGAGATGAAAGCGCTCTGACGGCCACTCTTGCCACCCTGGCCAATGGATCAGGCGGCGCACGGCCAAAGATCCACGTCGGCTTTGCCCCCAGTGGAGAAATCTCCGTAGCCGAAGGCGAAGCCGCGATCGGCCACACCGCGTGGATCGTCAAGTTCGCCGCGCCCAACGATCAACCTGACATCGGGCCCATCGAGGCGGCATATGCCACCATGGCCAAGGCGGCGGGCCTTGAGGTATCCGAGCACCGACTGCTTGCCGCCAAGTCCGGCCCTGGCTACTTCGCTGCCCGACGGTTTGACCGGCCTGGACCTGGACGCAGGCTCCACATGCTCTCCCTGGGCGGAGCCCTTGAGACGCCTTGGGCGCAGCCGGCCTCCTACGATCTTTTCCTGCGGGCCACCCTAGCCATCACACGGCATGCCGGAGATCTGGCCGAAGCTTTCCGGCGCATGATCTTCAACATCCTAGCCAGCAATCGCGATGATCATGTCGGCCAGCATAGCTACCTGATGGATCCGGAAGGGATATGGCGCCTGGCGCCGGCCTATGATCTGACCTTTTCGAGCGGTCCGGGCGGCGAACACTATCTTGATGTCGAGGGCGAGGCGCGTCGCCCAACCCAGGCCCACGTCCGAGCCCTGGGTCGGCGTCATGGCTTTGCCAAGGCGGACCTCGATCGAGTTATCGACGAGGTCGCCGCCGCCCTAGCGGGATGGCCCCGCTTCGCTGACGGGGCCGGAGTTACCCGGCTTTCCAAGGCCGAAATCGCACAATCCCAGGCTCGCGTCGCAAGCTCATTCTTCGCCGCATCATGATTTGGCTAGTGGCCGTGCCGTTTGACGAGTTGTTTGTCGATCTCGCCTCCCCCGCGCCCAATGGGTGAGACCTTGCGTCGATCGAACAATTATGGCCATAATAATGGTCATAATGGAGGGCGCATGAGCACCTATAGCGTAGCGGACGCCAAGAGCGGCTTGCCCCGATTGATAGACCGCGCTCTTGAAGGAGAAGAGGTCATCATTACCCGCCATGGAAAAGCAGTCGCGCAATTGCGACCGGTCACGGGGCCCTCACGCAAAACACCTCCAGCAACTTATGCGTGGCTTCAGGCCCGCCGCAAGGCGCGTAAATCCGTCGGGCTAAATTCGGTAGATCTGCTCAACCAGCTTTATGAGGAGCCCGACATTTGAGCGTCTATCTGGACGCCAGCGCCATCTTGCCGACCCTTATCGAAGAGGCTGGAAGCGCTATCGTCGACCAGTTCATTGAGCAGCTCGATGATGAGCTGATAATCAGTGAGTTTGCGGCCGCCGAAGTCGCATCAGCCTTGTCTCGCTTGGTCCGCACTGGACATTTGGAGGCTGACGACGCCGGCCGCCGCCTTGCTGATTTTGATGCGTGGCGCGCGGCGGCCGCTGATGACCTCGATTTTCAGGCGTCCGATGTACGCCTGGCCAACGTCTTTGTTCGACGCTTTGATCTCATGCTGAGGGCGCCGGACGCTCTCCACGCGGCGGCCTGCCGCAGAGAAGATCATTTGCTGGTGACAATGGACAAGCGCTTGGCGCTGGCAGCGCTGGAGTTGGGCGTACGGACGCATCTTTTGGCAGTAACCTGCCCCTGATGTCCTTGCCTGCAAACCGGAAATAGCCCGGCCAGGATTTCTCGCGGGTCTGGCGAAGAGCGGCTAGACCTCTGGACTACCCCCTCCCCGTCGCGGTTCTATATTGAGGGCGGTTGAAGGCGTTTCGCCTCGGGTCTTTGAGGTGGCGCCGGAAAATCGGACAGGCGGCTAAGGTAGGTTCGACCTCTTTGAAGGACGGACTTTATGACTGGGAAACGGAAGCGGTACTCGGCTGATTTCAAGGCCAAGGTGGCGCTGGAGGCGCTGAAGGGTGAGCTGACCCTGTCGCAGTTGGCGACGAAACACGGCGTCCACCAGACGATGATCGCGGCCTGGCGCAAACAGGCGGTCGAGGGGCTGGCCGGGGTGTTCTCCGGCAAGGCCGAGGCCACCGAAGGCGCCCGTGAAGGCGAGATCGACAAGCTACACGCCAAGATCGGCCAGCTGGTGGTGGAGCGGGATTTTTTGTCCAAAGCCTTCGGTCGCTGAGCATGGACCGGAGGCGACAGATGATCGAGGCCGACCATCCCCGGCTGTCGATCCAGCGGCAGTGCGCGCTGGTGTCAATCAGCCGATCGGCGTTTTACTACCAGCCGGCGGGGGAGCCCCCGCTGAACCTGGAGCTGATGCGGCTGATCGACGAGACGTTCCTGGAGACCCCCTGGTACGGCTCGCGCCAGATGGCCCGGCATCTTCGCCGGCGGGGCTATGGCGTGGGCCGGATGCGGGTGCGGCGGCTGATGGCCAAGATGGGCCTGGCGCCGATCTATCAGAAGCCGCGCACGACGATCCCGCACCCCGAGCACCGGGCGTACAAGTACCTGCTGCGCGGCCTGACCATAGACCGGCCCAACCAGGTCTGGTGCTCGGACATCACGTACATCCCGATGCGGCGGGGGCTTCCTGTACCTGGTGGCGGTGATGGACTGGGCGACCCGAAAGGTCCTGTCCTGGCGGCTGTCCAACAGCATGGACGCCGAGTTTTGCATCCAGGCCCTGGAGGAAGCCCTGGCCCGCTACGGGCCGCCGGAGATCTTCAACACCGACCAGGGCAGCCAGGGCGGATTCAATCGGTCGTCGCAACCTCCTTTGTCGGCGTGTTGCGACGACCGATTGAATCCGCCCAGTTTACATCGCCCCGCTTCGTCGACGTCCTGCGAGACGCCGGCGTGCGGGTCTCCATGGATGGCCGCGGCCGCTGGATGGACAACGTCTTCATCGAGCGGCTCTGGCGCAGCCTCAAATACGAGTGCGTCTACATCCACGCCTTCGAGACCGGATCGGAGCTGCGGGCGGGGCTCACCCGGTGGATCGGCTATTACAATACCGACCGACCTCACTCGGCTCTTGCCGGGGCCACCCCCGACGAGGCCTATGGGCTGCACCGGAGCGCAAACTGGCGGCGTGATCTGAACCTGAACCGACCTTAGCCAGGCCGCCAAACTGTCCGGACAACCGGCGCCACCTCACTTTGGCCCTCATCCGACCCCGCAGGCGTCGCTTGTTGCCGCGAGCAGATGAGCGCCAATACCTAGATCCTGAGCGTGCGCTGCGATCCGCAGCCCGACCAAGCGATGGAGCACTCGTCCCATCTCCCGCATGATTGCCTTCACGCCCTTGCTCCGCTCGAAGGGCTAGCGCCGGATCTTCGCCACCATCTCCAAGACCAACATCCCCGTCTGGATCGTACGCGTCCGGTGATGGCCGCCTTACGGCGCGGACCGGCGGGACTTAGGTAAGTGGTGGTGGGCGATTAAGTGTCCACGTAAAAGCCAAGTGGACACCTATGATCTCGACCAACGAGCCTGCTCATGGCGGGGGCACGGCTCGTCACCGCAACATTCGCCGCAGATGGAGCGATGAGGTCAAACGGCAGATCGTCGCCGAGACCTACGCCGATGGCGTCTCGCTGGCCATGGTCGCGCAGCGGCATGACATCAGCCCCGGGCAACTGTTCAACTGGCGGGCGCGGATGAGTGCTGCTGGAATGGGATTGGCGGCGATCCCGGCGCAGAGCGTCCCCGCGATTGCGGCGATTGAAATTACGCCCGAGGTCAGGACCCCGCCGCCGGCCGGGCCAACTGCCATGATCGTTATCGACCTGCCGGGCGGCGCCCGAGTGACCGTCGATGCGGCGATTAGCGAGCCCGTCCTGCGTCGCGTCCTGCTGGCCTTAAAGGCGACGTCATGATCTCGCCGCCGTCTGGCGCGCGGGTCTACCTGGTGACCGCCCCGTGTGACATGAGGAAGGGCATCAATGGCCTGGCCGGCCAGGTCCAGTCGGTTCTCAAAGCTGATACCTACTCGGGCGCGCTGTTCCTCTTCCGCGGGAAGGCTGGCGATCAGCTGAAAGTCCTGGCTTGGGACGGCACCGGCATGTGCCTGTTCATCAAGAAACTTGAGCAGGGGCGGTTTGTTTGGCCGCCGATTGTGGAGGGGCGACTTCAGCTCACGGCCGGGCAATTGGCGCTTTTGCTCGAGGGCATCGACTGGCGGCGGACGGTTGCGCCGCCGGAGACGAAGCGGCCGCAAATCGCATAACAACGTACTGATTCCAGACGATAATCGTCGCCTCGGACACTGCGCTTTGGTATAAATAGCCATGGCCTTGGCGACGGCGACACTGCCGACAGATCCGGAAGAATTGCGCGCCTTCGCCCTGGCGCTGCAGCACGAGCTATACTCCAAGACCCTTCATATCGAGAAGCTCCGCGCCCAGCTGGCCGCCCTGCGCCGGTCGCGCTTTGGTCAATCCTCGGAGAAACTGGACCACCAGATCGAGCAACTTGAACTGGCGATCGGCGACCTGGAGGAAGGCGAGGCCGAAAACGAGGCGCGGCGCGCAGCGACGGCTCCGGCGACACCAAGCGCCAAGCCGTCTGGGTCGCCACGCGCCGGCAATCGTGAGCCGCTGCCCGAGCACCTGCCTCGTGAAATCGTCAGCCATCTGGCTGCGTGCGCCTGTCCAGCCTGCGGATCCGCGCGGCTGCGCAAGATCGGCGACGACGAGCGCGAAGTGCTGGAATACGTGCCGTCCCACTTCAAGGTCATCGTTCACGTGCGGCCCAAGATGAGCTGTCGCGACTGCGAGACCATTACTCAGCCGCCGATGCCCAGCCTGCCCATCGAGCGTGGCCGGCCCGGTCCAGCGCTGATCGCCCACGTGCTGGTCGCCAAATACTGCGACCACAGCCCGTTGCACCGACAGTCCGAGATTTACGGCAGACAGGGTGTCGATCTGAGCCGCCAGACCATGGCCGACTGGGTCGGGCGAGTTGCCTGGCTGGTCGGCCCCGTCGCCGAAGGGATCGGCGACTACGCCCGCGCTGGTCCCACCCTCCACGCCGACGACACAACTGTGCCGGTGCTTGATCCAGGGCGCGGCCAAACCAGGACCGGACGCCTTTGGGTCGTCGTTCGCGATGAGAGCGCCTGGGGGTCCTCGGCGCCACGGGCGGCATATTATCAGTACTCGCCCGATCGAAAGGGCGAGCACGCCGCCGCCTTGCTGAAGCCCTGCAAAGGCTTCCTGCATGCCGACGCCTATGCCGGCTTCGACAAGCTTTATGACCCGAACCCGATCACCGGCGAGATCCGCCTGGTTCAGATATCCTGCTGGAGCCATGCAAGGCGTGGGATCTTCGAGGAGCATGTTCGTACCAAGTCGCCGGCGGCCTTGGCTCTTCTTGAGCAAATCGGGGAGATCTTCGGCGTCGAGCGAGAGGTCAACGGCCAGAGCGCCGAGCTTCGGCTCGCCGCGCGACAGGCGCGCAGCGTTCCGCTGCTGGCGGCCCTGAAGGTCAACATGGAAGCGGTACTCGGCCGGGTCAGCCGTAAGGGCGAACTGGCCATCGCCATTCGCTACTGCCTGAACCGTTGGGAGGCTCTCACCCGGTTCGTTGACGACGGCCGGCTGGAGATGACCAACAACGCCGCCGAACGGGCCATCAGGCCGCTGACGCTGGGGCGACGGAACTGGACTTTTGTCGGATCTGACACGGGCGGTGATCGCGCCGCAGTGTTCTTCACCATCATGCAGACCTGCCGGCTGAACGGCGTGAACCCGGAGGCCTACCTCGCCGACGTCATCACCCGCATCGCTGACCACTCGGCCAAAAACATCGACGATCTGCTGCCGTGGAACTGGCAGCCGCGTGAAGCCGCCCGTCTAGAAAAAGACTGATCAGGGCCATCACCGGACGCGTACTCTGGATCCGCAGCTCCACAA
Organism: Caulobacter sp.; assembly: GCA_031415995.1. Classification (GTDB taxonomy): domain Bacteria; phylum Pseudomonadota; class Alphaproteobacteria; order Caulobacterales; family Caulobacteraceae; genus Caulobacter. Next base: position 12,691 of record JANOSS010000028.1, read on the forward strand.
GCCGCCGATCTTGCCATCAAAGCCTCAAGCACAGGTGGTCATTTTTGGACGCTGTTGACACCTCCGTCACGTCGACGAGCCCAAGTCCCTCCTCGAAACGGAACATTCTATCTATCTGACAGGCGCAGACGGCAGTCACCAGTACACAAACATAGGCATCCCCTGAAACGGAGGAGGATAATGCTCATTCTGGAGCGCATAGGGGCACTACTACATGCGCTTGGCTATGATTTTGGCGGTGTAGAGATCGAAAGTCGATTGGCGCCAGAGTGGCTTGCCGAGTGTTCCTGCATCACGTACAGGAAATATGCCATCTTTGACCATTTGACGCAGTGTATTGATGCCTGTGATGTTCAAAGCCTTCATGACTTGCTGTCGATTTAGATATTTGTTGCTTTCTCGGGGCGCATAGCGCGCCCATTGAGTCTCAAAGCGGGATATCTGTAGCCCAATCTGCTCCGCGACAGGCCTCAGCCACAAAACGTACTCCGCAGGATTTATCTTTGTAATGCGCCCTTCTGATAAGAACTCCGTTCTCATTCGGGCTAACAGCACTTCAAATTTCTTATGCTCAGAAGAAGAAAAGAACCCGCGATGGCGCTCTAGCCAATCCACTAAACCGGCGTTCGGCGCCAGGCAGGTTGCGTGACAGAACGCATCCTCCAGCGACCACTCAGTTTCGTAATGCGGCACCCAGTCGTCCGGCACGTAGACTAACCATTTATCCTGCTCCCGCTTGAAATCCGCCAGTTCGAAGTCGACTTCGCTTTCAAGGAGTTCTTTTGAACGGCGAGACCATTTATCAAATTCTGCATCGCTTGCGTCGAGCGCAAACTCTGCATCGGTGAAATCTTTCTGGCGCTCTGACAGATTATCCCAACCCTGGCGCGTCATTTGTCCTTTGCGCGCAAGTAGGAACTCCACACCCTCGCGCTCGACCTCGGTCAATTCGCGGACCGGTGGAGTTCGGTAGTTGGCATCGAAAGGCGAGAGCGCTTGGGGATCTGCCGCCAGAACAACATCTTCCGCCCAATCGAGCAGACCGGCCTCGACGCGGGCGCCCAAAATGGCTGCGGCCTGATCAACGGCCGGCTCTAGGTGGAGCGGCGTTGAACAAGGGCTGTTCGGCTCGCCCCCACAATAGCCTATAGCCCCCGGCGGACGGCTTTTGTCACTATCTGTCACTCGATCTATAATCCTTGTGGCGCAGAATAATTGCTCGTCTATCTGGATTGGCTCCAAACGAAACATAGGAGCTTCCATTGCCTCACATCCCACCTTGCATGCCATGGCATGCTGACTGCCAATCCGACCCGGCCGAAATCTTCGACCGGTTTTTGCTGGATGGCGCGCCAAGCACTGAACCCGCAAAACCGATCCTTCAACACCGTCCTGGCGCGATAGTAGATGCCCAGAGGAAGCCACTCTTGGTGCTTCAACCCGCTCCACATTTTGCCAGTATGGGCCTTGCGACGCCAGTTTTGCTGATGAGCGACGAGCGTCCGGTCGACCACCAAAACATTCCCTACGTGGCCAATTGCGACTTCATCCTCAAGCCAGAAACGATTGTTCCGGGCAGCTACCTCTCCCACAAGGTCTATCCGATCGGACGGCGTGATTTTCGCGTTCGCGACACGACCCATTGCGACGGCTATCTTCGATTGCACAAGGGCGAAGTCGAGATCGTAACCAGCCGGCTTGGCCACAACCACGAGCGTTGGGCGATCAACCCCCACAGCTGGACCATCAGCAAAGCTAAAATGGACGACCTCACCTACATTGGCCCTTGGATGTGGGAGATCGAAATCAGCGACAGCACGTTGATTTGCCGAACCATCCACCCGTACGACGGCCTGGAGTAGGTGCAGATGATGGCCAACTCCACCAACTCGTCCACCTTAGCCAATGCCCCAACCCGCTGGGTCACTGAATTTAGCAAATTTGACGGCCCACGGTGTGTCGAAGAAGCAATTCAGCTGAATGATCAGGTTGAAGGCTGCAGCATTGCATCTGACGAATTCATTGTCGAACTCAACCCCATGCCCGGCATTCTATTGAGTATTCAACGTAATTATTTCTGCCCTGGACTGCTACTGAAATCTGTCAAAGCGCGAGATTTCTACATGGACCTGCTGCTCAAGGAATTTGGCAGACAAGATGAATATTGGGATGAATTGACAGAGCGCCACCGCAATTCGAACCGTCGCGATCGAGAAGAGGAGCGCTGAACTCCACTCGTGGAGCAACAGATAATGGCCAGGCGCTGGAAACAGTGCCTGGCCAAGCGCGTTGGGTCGCATGATGGTCTACGTGCCCCTCAGTTCGCCCAGCGGGACTGTGCTTCCGTTTTCAAAAGAGACCCCTTCTCGTGGATATCGGCGCCCAAAAATGCCCCCCCTGTGCTTGAGCCTTTGATGGCCAGATCGGCGGCTTGAGGAGCTGCGGATCCAGACGGGGATGTTGGTATTGGAGACGGTGGCGAAGCTCGGGCGCGAGTCCTTCGCGCGGGGCAAGGGCGTGAAGACGATCGGGCGGGAGATGGGCTTGGCGCGCAACACGGCGCGCAAGGTTCTAAGGTCGGGAGAGACCTCTCTGGAGTAAAAGCGGCGCGAGCAGCCGCATCCCAAGCTGGGGACCTTCATCGAGCTCCTGGAGGGCATGCTGGAGGCCAACGCGCCCGGCCTGCACAAGGACCCAATGACCCTGACGCGGATCGCCGACTTTCTGACCCGCGAGGGCTATGACGGCGGCTACGATGCCCCTCGGCGCCACGCGGGCCGCTGGGCCGATCAGCGCCGGGACGTCGACTCGCCGGTCGAGGCCTTCACCGGATTCATACTCGTTAAGAGACCCGTGCGCGTTGGGAAATGGACCTCGGTGCGAGGTCGTGGGGACGTGGGGGCCTTGTGAGCGCGATCTATCCGGTGATCCTGTGCGGCGGTTCGGGCACGCGGCTGTGGCCGGCCTCGCGGGCCGACCAACCCAAGCAGTTCCTCAAACTGATCGGCGACTATTCCAGCTTCCAGGACACCGTGCTGCGGGTGGCGAGCCTGCCGGGCCGCGCCGAGATCGTCATCGTCACCGGCGGGGCCATGGTCGAGTTCGTGCTGACCCAGACGGCGGAGATCGGCGTACCGGTCACCGTGTTGGTCGAGCCCGAAGCCCGCGATAGCGCCCCGGCCGTGGCCGTGGCCGCCGCCTATGTCCAGTCGCGCGATCCAGACGGCGTGGCCCTGATGCTGGCCGCCGACCATTACATTGCGGAGCCCGAGATCTTCGGTGAAGCCGCCGTCACCGCCGCGAAAGCCGCCGCAGAAGGCTGGATCGTCACCTTCGGCGTCAAGCCGACCGCCCCGGCCACCGGCTTTGGCTATATCCGCCCCGGCGAGGCCCTGCTCGAGGGCAGCGTCAGCAGCGTCGCCGCCTTCGTCGAGAAGCCTGACCGCGCCACTGCCGAGGCCTATGTCGCCGATGGCTATCTTTGGAACAGCGGCAATTTCGCCTTCAAGGCCGACATGCTGCTGCGCGAGCTCGACGCGTTCGAGCCCACCGTCTCGGCCGCCGCCCGCGCCTGTATCGGCCTCCTCACGATCACCGACAGTGTGGCCCGCCTGGACAAGGCTGCCTTCGCCGGCGCCGCCAAGATCTCGCTCGACTATGCGGTGATGGAGCGCACCAAGAAGGCCGCAGTGGTTCCCGCCGCCTTCTCGTGGTCGGACCTGGGCGCCTGGGACGCCATCTGGGACGCCTTCCCCAAGGATGGCGCAGAGAATGCGGTCTCCGGCGACGTGACCCTGATCGACTGCGAGCGCGTGCTGGCCCGTTCGACCGGTCCGTTCGTCGGGGTGATAGGCCTGAAGGACATCGTCGTCGTGGCCGAACCCGACGCCATTCTCGTCTGCCATCGAGACGTCAGCCAGGCCGTGAAGACCCTGGTCGACGGTCTCAAGCGCGACGGACGTTCGATCGCCAGCGGCAGGGATCGGGGCAACAGCCCCCGCAAGGTGCTGACGACCACCGCAACGGCTCAGGTCGAGCAATGGACCCTGAAGGCCGGCGAGAGCGTCGAACTGCCCGTCGGCGTGGTTCAGGTGCTGGACGGCCAGATCGAAGACCTCGGCGCGGTCACCACGCTGGACACCGCGACGATCGTTACCGCCCAAACCGCTACGACCCTGCTGGTCACCCGGCGGCCGTAACCACCCGGTCCATCTGCGCGATGGCGCAGACGATGTGGTAGAACGAGGAGGCTGGCGCAGCTTCCTCGACAAAGGCGCCGTCGGGCTGGCCCCGCTTCGTCGACACAGCTGGCGTCACCGCACTTTCAAAAGCAGAAATCGCACAAGCCCATGCCCGGGGCGCGCGATCATTCTTCGCCGCTTCGTGAGTTGGGTAGAGCCATTCCAACTGCGTTCGAAGGGCCTGAGCCGCACTCCAGCGTGCTGTCGCGGCAGGCTTTGGACATGAAGCGGAAGCCAGAGCCTTCTCTGGTCGAGAACCGTGGGCAAGATCTGGGGCACAGTTTGTAATTTAAGTCGGAAAATAGTTGGCTCAACTCGGCTATTTTGGCTTCAGTATCGTGGCTATCTGGACGCCCAACGCCCCAAGGCTCTAGCCCTGATATAGGCTTAAATATGTGTTATTTATGACTTTTTTATGGACTCACCTCGGACAGCGCCGCGTCTCTGGCAGCATTTAGCATTTCTGGATATGATATCTCGGCAAAGCCGCCCGCTCCCTGCCTTTGCGCCACCAGGAACCGAGACCGTTCCCAGCCCGCGTCGATCCAGCTCCACGCTCCATCACCAAATGCCGAGATTAGAACCCCAAAAGTTGGCAACGCTGAGAGCCAAGCCATTATGTGCAGGCCACATCCCAACCAGCGGCAAAGACGGTTGCCCCTAGACGAGGCGGCGACATGCCGATTGTGGCAAGAGCCAATGGTCTTGATCGATAAGAACCGCATATATCGATCGCTTTCTTGTATATTTTGATCGATAATTCACATACATATCAATCATGACCTGGAACTGGCAGCAGGGCGCTTGGCCGCAATTCACCTGGGATCAGCGCAAACTCTTGCGCGCCGAAACGCTCTTTTTAGAGAGTGCAGGTGTGCTCGTTGGCACGTCCAAACACCTCGGCGCCGCCGATCGTAACGCTCTGACCGTCGAGCTGATGAGCCACGAGGCTGTGGACACCTCGGCGATCGAGGGCGAGCCTCTCGACCGAGATAGCGTCCAATCCTCTATCCGCCGACACCTCGGCCTTGCGGGCGATCACCGACGCGCCTCGCCCGCCGAGGCCGGCATAGCTCAAATGATGGTCGACCTCTACCAGCAGGCCTCCGCCCCGCTCACTGAGGCCGGCCTGTTCCAATGGCACCGGCTCATCACCAACGGGCGGACAGACCTGCACGACATCGGCCGCTACCGCACCCACACCGACCCTATGCAGATCGTCTCAGGGGCGCTGCATGCGCCCAAGGTTCACTTCGAGGCCCCGCCCTCGTCGCAACTGGCCTTAGAGATGCAGCGCTTCTGGGATTGGCTGCAACGCACCGCGCCAAATGGGGAAGCCCCGCTGCCCGCCGTCACCCGCGCAGGCATCGCTCACCTCTGGTTTGAGAGCATCCACCCTTTCGAGGATGGTAATGGCCGCCTGGGTCGCGCCATCAGCGAGAAGATCCTTGCCCAAGGGTTAGCCACGCCCATCATCACCGGCATGGCCGGCACGCTACTGCTGCATCGCAAGACCTATTACGCCAAGTTGGAGCGCGCGCATCGCGAGCTCGAAATCACTCACTGGCTGCTCTGGTTCGCCGCCAAAACCCTTGAGGCGCAGCAACGCACCCTTCGGCAAGTCGAGTTCATCCTAGAGAAATCGCGGCTGCTTGCTCGCCTCTCCGGCCAACTCAATCCACGTCAAGACAAGGCGCTGCTGCGGATGTTCGCGGCAGGCGCCGAGGGCTTCCTCGGCGGCTTGAGCGCCGCCAATTACATGAAGATCACAGCCGCCCCGCCAGCCACGGCAACACGCGACCTCGCGGCGCTGGTCACCCTAGGCGCGCTGACGCGCACCGGCAGCAATAAGGCGACGCGGTATCATCTCGACATCGTGGCAGAGCCAGCATCGTCGCTGGACATCGCCGACATCCTATAGCGGCTCATCGCGCGTTCTGGCTTGCAACATGAGATCGGAGATCCGCGGTCGGGGCAGATCTCGCGCGCTATCCCGACGCAAGGCAGGCGCCGCAGCGCCAACCGTATCAACATCCCCTTTGATTAGTGATTTAACTCAGGAAATAGCGGACTTACCGCAGCTATCTCGGCTTCAAATTCATCACTGTCGAGACGCCTGACATCCCAGGGCGCAGGTTCAGATATCGGCATAAGTATCTGTTTTTTATCATTTTTGCTCGACTTAGTTCTAGGCGGCGCAGCGACCTTGGCATCACTGTGTAATTTTGAATTGTTTATCTCGGCCAGGCCCTCTACGGCCCGCCTTTGCGCCGCTAGGAACCGGGGCCTCTCCCAGCCCCGATCGATCCAGCTCCAAGCCCCATCGCCAAATGCCGAGATCAGAACCCCCTGCGCCGCAAGACCGTGTTGAACGGACTCGCCGATCGCCTGGGACGTGGAGTAGCGGCGTTGGACAAAGCCGGGCCCAATTGGCCCTCGGTCCTGCGCCGACACCTTGAGTAAATCCAGCAACGGATAGCGGTTGCCAACCCGGATCGCCGGGTCAACGCCCGCCCAAAACTTACGCACCAAATCCCAATGGGTCTGGACCTGCTTGTCCAACGTCAAACCCTTGGCAGGCAAAATGACCGCCTGGACCACACCCGCCACGCGTTGACGCCCTATCCAACGCTGCAGATCATCACGGTGGCGTGGCGGGACGTGGCCAATCAGAATGGACTTCATCGCCCCGGACGGGCCCTGCTGATGCAGGATAATACGGCAAAACCCGCCGCCGGCCTCCTGACAGCCCCAGCGTCCGACTTGCCGCTGCAAGGCTTGCGCGAACCTGTCCACCTTGCGGCCGATCCCGCCTGGCTGATGCCGCGCGCCATCCGACCAGCAGATCTCAATTTGGGTGTTAAACGGTGCCCAGTAAAGCTGCAGCGCTAGGCTTGCCGCATCGCAGATCGCCCTGGCTTGCGCCGCACTCAGCCACTCGCTTCGCTGGGCGTCCGGATCACCCGTTTCAACCTTGGGCGACGCGCCAAGGCGTCTTGGTTTGCCAATGACGGCCTCATCAATAGGCTGCGCATCCCCCACAAGGGCGCCGACGGTTAGGTCCCCAGCGACCTGGCCTTTGATCTCGTCGACAAACAAAACCGCCCTGGCCTCTAGCGCCGAGCGGCTGGCAAGGTGCGGGGCCGCTGACCAGTAGCGCGCCATCACATCCCACAAAACCGGCGTGGTCGTTCCCAAGGCGGACGCGGCCGCCGCAAAGGACTGCAACGCCCGCCGTCGCAGATCTTCCGTCGTCAGCTTGGTGGACGCATCAGTCTCTGGCTGCGGCTCCTCGCCCAGCCGCAGCCAGACGATAATCGACAAGATCTGCGCCACAGTCTCAGACGGGCTAAGTCCCGAAGATCCAAGCGCCGCAAACTGCGCCCTCAGATCCTGCCGCCCCAGCGCCTCAACATAGTCGATCAGCCATACCCGTCGCGCAGCCTGGCTTTGCCTCACCATCGCCGCTGTCACCAGGGCGCCCGGCTGGGCATCTAACTGGGCGTCAAATTGCGCAAAGTCCTCCAGCTGCTGAATGGCGGCGCGGACGCTTGATGCGTCTGCGGCAATCAGCGACATGGTCGCCGGCTCAACCTTCAGCCCTTCTGCGTCAGCCACCCGCACAAGCGCCCGACAAAGGTCGCGTAAACGGGGCGCCGCCAGCTCCAAACACACCAACCGATCTCTTATCGCAGCCGGAACATGCCCAAGGCTATCGACCGTAATGATCCACGCCCGGTCTGGCCGCGCCGCATCAAGCTCGGCTTTCAAGAAACGCCAGCCGCGCAACTGGTCGGCATCTTCCAGCACAACCACTCTTACTGACGGCGATTGCCAGCTTGAGGCCCCGAACGGCCCCTCACCGGCGACAAGGGCGCGCATGGACTGGGTGTCGTGGCTGGCTGGGCCCACGACCTCCACACCAGGAGGTGGCTGCGAAAAGGCTTGCCGGCACCCTGCGCATAGACCGCACGGCGATCCGTCATCCTGCGGCGCCCTACAAACCAAGCCTTGAGCGTAGATCCGCGCCAGGGTCGTCTTGCCAACCCCGCTAGGGCCCGCAAGCAGGATCGACGTCGGCTGGGGCCGCCTGATCAGCCGGCGCAGCGCCTGCACGGCAGGGTCTTGGCCGACCACGTCCTCAAACCGCAAAGGCCGGTGTTTGAGCGACCAAGGCGCCGTCACAACCCCCTCCTTGACCATGCTGGCCGACCCCAATGCGATTTTGGCTCCGAATTTACTATATATATAGCCTGACCATGAGCTGGGCGCCTCTTAGGGAGCGCACCATGCGCCGCTTCAACCGTGAACTGCGGACCACGGGCCCAGACAACCTCAAGTTTTCAGTCAATGAAGCCCAAGCCGTCTTCGCGCAGAGTGATCGACGGGGTAGCCTCAAACGACCCGCGTTTGGCCCAACCCACTCCATAGCCGAGATCAACAGCTGGCATCTGGCTGACGCCATGTCGGTGATCAACGACGATAAGGGGAAACTGGTCCTGGCCAGTCGCGGCGACAGCCTGACCATGGTGCGTGATTATAAGGACACCCTCTTCTGGACCCAAGCGCCAGCGCAGCAGCACACCGATACGCCCCTAGCCCTTAGCCTGTCAGCCGAACACGGCAAGCACATCGCCCAGCAGTGGAAACTCGGCAGCTTGCCGACGGGCCGCATCCGCTTCTCGCACGATACCCCGTCCATTGAGATCTTTGACACGCAAGGTGACAAGGCGATCCTGGCCTTTGACGGCAAGGCCAGGATCACGCCCGACATCGCCCAGGTCGACTGGCAGTCCGTCTGGGCCACCCCCCTGCTTGGCGGCGAGCCCGTTAAGGCCGATGGACTGATTGACGCCCTAACCGTGTTGCTCCGCGTCACTGAGCATGCCGGCAAGGATTGGGCCCGTCAGTCAAAGCCGCGCAAAAGCGACCGACATGACCATCCGGCGATCATCGTCGACCAAGGCTTGGCTCGCCTTGCGCTGCGGTCGGCCTATTGCCAAGCCCCGTTTACGGACCTGGCTGGCCTGCAGTTCTCCTTGGGACGGCGCAACGCCAAGCGCTTAGCTTCCGCCCTAAGGCTGATGCTGTCTCCACGCCGCCATGAGGCCGCCACCGAAGCTGGTCGGACTCCAGGCCCAGTCCTCTACGCCAAGCAGGGCGACCTCAACATCTTTACCAATGGCGACGTTGGTTTTGCCTTTCGCGACCTGAGGGCAAACGGCCCAGCCCCGGCCCTGCCCCTACCAGCCGATATCCAGCCCATCGCCGTCACGCGCCAGTCACCGGGAAGAGACGGTTTTGGCCTGATCGTACTCGACATCATCAGCGACAACCTTGACGATCGCGCCAGGCTGGTTCGGCGTGGCCAAGCCCTGACACCGCACATTCACACCGCACGCGGCCAAGGCCCTGACCCCGCACGCGGCCAGGGCCCTGAGCAGGTCGAGCTCCTCCCCATCGCCAGCGCCCCTTCCGAAACCCGCCCCTTTGCCGGACCGATCGGCGTACTCTTTAACGCCACTGATCTGATTAACCTCATTGAGGTTCGGGAAGGCGAAACCTACGAGCTGGAGGCCTTGGCCAACCCTGACGGTAAGATCCTGGGCCTGCGATACAGCCTGACGGTCCAAGACCAGGTCAAGCTTGTGGCCCTGGTTAGCGCCCTCACACCCTGACCCTCAAACCCGCCCGTCGCCGGGATCCCTCCCATCGACGCTGGTCCCCCTCGACGCCGCTCGCCTCAATGCCGCTCCCCGTTGCATCGAGGGGGCAGCGTCGAGGGGGCAGCGTCGAGGGGTCACGGCGCGCCAAACGCTATGACCCTGGGCCTGTTTTAGGCGCCCTGGGAGGTATCGGAGCGTGTGGCTGAACTCTATTATTGTTACCCCCCCCACTTCCTCCTCCGCCTCCCGCCGCCGCCATTACCTCCCCATTCCATTCCCTTCCCTTCCCTTCCCTTCCCTTCCCTTCACTTCACTGCCCCCGCTACACCTATTGAGGCGGACGCAGCCGCGATGCTGGTGGGCTTCATCGGGGCAAGCGTGACGCCTTACCGGCCAAAGGCCGCTTGGGGCCATTTGGGGCCGCTTGAGGCCGCAAAGGCCATCAGCCGCCCCGCTCTGCGCCAAGGATCAAGGCTCGGAAAGCAGACTGCCCACCCCCACACCCGAGGCCTGGCTGGACGTGGCTTTGCGCAACTTCTCATGGCCAGGACGGAAGCTTGGCTATGAAACCCCTCATCGATCTTGACGCCCGCATCGCCCTGCTGGCCAACGGCCTGCATCGCAAAGATCCCCGCCCTGGCGCAGACCTTGACCCCCACCCGGTCGTCAAGCTCTTCACACCCGACGCTGGCGCCACCTGGCTTCTGACCGAGCTGGACCCTGACCGGCCCCACCTGGCCTTTGGCCTCTGCGACCTAGGCCTAGGTTCGCCAGAACTGGGCTATGTGTGGCTTACCGAACTCAGCCAGGTTCGTGGCAGGTTTGGACTGCCTATCGAGCGCGACCTTCACTTCAAAGCCGCCCACCCCCTCTCGGCCTATGTCACCGCCGCCCAGCGCGCCGGACGCATTGTCACCGACCTGGCAAGTTAGGTCTTGCTGCCGGCTCGATTGCCGGCCCGCAGCAACCCCGTGGCTTCATCCCCCGAAAACTTGATGATCGGCGGCGCAAGGCCTTGGCTATGCGCCGCCGATGGCTTGATAGATTGCGCCTATGGCCCAAGTCGCCCTAGGCGTCGGGCTCGCTATGAGGGCCCGGTGTCTCTTGCGGATTTTCTAAGTGCCAGAGACTTTCTCGTTGGATGACCCGGCGCCGGGACTCCGGATCCAGGCTATCGAGATATTCTTCAGTTGTCTGTTCAGGCGGTTCCATATCGGGGTCTCTCGTTTCTGATGAAATCAGTTTCCATTTTGCGCCCGAGAAATTGCGGCATTTGAGCAAGAAAGTCTCGGCGTTGCGGATTTGCACCTGAGAACAAAACAAGATCTTAGGCCCGCAATTTCCTGACATATCGTCCGAAGCATCTTCATGAAGATGATGATGACACCCGCAAACGTCCTGCAGTTGCCCCTGGCCCACCCAGATCGCCTGCCCCTCATTCCCGACAGCATCCTTCGTCAGTACAAGGTGCATGAGCCCCACGACACGCGGTTTCGGGCGGCCGCGCGGCTGCTGCAGGCCCTGTGGCGCGACAAGCGCGATATCCCGATGGGCAGCTATATCAACGGCGCCGGCCGCAAACGGCCCCTGGGCAGCCGCTTGAGCCCATTAGCCTCCGCCGCCGGCGCCAACTTCCTCCATCCCGACCTTCGTCGGCTAACTGTGCGCGAGCTGGCCTACCGCGAACCCGGCGCCATGATCGACGAGCACCGCGTGTGGTCCAACATGCTCTCGTCCATGCCGCTGGCCTTCAACCTCTTTGGGGCCTTCAAGCTCAATATGGGCCTCGCCCAGGCCGTCTGCAGCACGCTGTGGCCGCAGATCTGTAGCGAAGTCTGCCACATCCAGTTCGAGCACTCCCCGGCGCGCGGAGATCTGGCTTTCACGGCCGACGGCACCGCCTTCGATGTCTTCATCTCCTGCCGCGATGCCGCCGGCGCCAAGACCTTCATCGCCATCGAGGTCAAATACTCTGAAGCCATGCAGGAACCTGAAGCGCGCCGACGCGAGCGCTACACCGACCTGGTTCAAAGCTGCGGCCTCTATCGCGACCCGGCAGACCCCTCCTTGCTGGCCAATCCCATCCAGCAGCTTTGCCGTGAGCACATGCTCGCCCAATGCCTGATCACCAACCGCCTCTATGACCACGGGGTCTTCGTCTGCCTGGCGCCGCGCTTGAATGACCCCGCCCAACGGGCCTGCAGCCTCTACGGCGCTCGCCTGGCCGACCGCCCCGACCTCTGCGCTTTCGAAAGCCTCACCCTCGAAACCTTGATCACCGCCATCGGCGATGCGGGATCTTCAGACTTCGCCGCCGCCCTGGACGAGCGGTACTGTGATTTCACGCCCGTCCATCAGCTGATCTAGGCGGGCGCGTGACCCGCCGCTCAAGGCCCCAGAACTCGGAGGCGCGGGAATTGCTCCTGCGCCTCCTTCATCAACGCCTGGAGGAAGCCTCTGACCGAGCCTGTCAGGCCTCGGCAATGGATCAAATGGCCAAGGTAGCCGCGCTATGTGTCGAGGCCGGCCGTCTTGCCGCCGTGGTCGACCTTCTTGGCCAAGACGGCGCCTTGAGCCCTTAGGGCTTTAAGAGCTCCCAGCCGGCCAGCCCCAGGGCGCGCGCCATCTTCTCGATATTGTCGAGCGAGACATTGCGTTCGGCCCGCTCGATCGCGCCGACATAGGTGCGGTGCAGGTCGCAAGCCTCCGCAAAGGCTTCCTGGCTAAGGCCCGCCGCCTTGCGCACGCGGCGCACATTGCCCGCCACCACCTGCCGAAGCCTAACCGTCTGCTCGCCTGCCATAGGCGCGCATTTTCGGGTGTGATGACTTTACGGCGACAGTCGATAAGTAGCATTATGGATTGGGGAGACGAAATTCATGATCGACCATCAAGCCGCAGCGACCTCTAAGTCCAAGGCGCAGACCACCAGCCGCAACGCCCTGGCAGGCACGATCGGAATCCTGATTGGCGTGGGCGGACTGGCAGCCTGGAGGAGCTACAACGCCTCGCTGCCAGCGGCCCAGACCGCCGCGCTGATCCCGACCTGCGACTCCCCCCTGGCCCGCGACGCCCTGCAAAACGCCATTGAGGAAAATGCCCTCAAGACCATCGCCACCCTGAAACTTCTCGACGTTCGCGACGCGACGCAGCTGAAGGCCAATGCGACGCAGCGGCTTTGCTCAGCAACCCTGGTGCTCAACAGCGGTGAGGTGCCATCGCGTTACATCGTCAGCCTGACCACGCGCGGCGAAGTCCTAGTCAGTGTCGGCGACGATCAGGACATTGTGGACGCCAGCCCCGCTGCCCAACCTGCTAGCGCGGAGCCCACCAATGCCGATCCCGACCCGCCCGTCCTTGAGCCGACCTATTCGATCAAGACGAAGGCGCTTGCGCTCGATCAGATACCGCAAGGCCGATGGATCCAAATCTCTGGAGCCTGGTTTACGAAAAGCAGCGATGGCCAATCCATCCTGGCCGCGAACCTCTTCGAAAGCTGCGGCGCTTCCACGGGCTGCGATCCTACACGGCTCGTCTTCAGCATCTTTGCCCCGCGCGAGCTATTGCCGCAGGTCCAGGCCGGGACCGTAAAGGGTAGCGTCAAGGTCGATGGCGTCTTAGCGGCGTCCGAAGACGGCCAAGCCCGTAGCGGGCTCAATGCCTGGGATGATGACGTGCTGATGGCTGCAATGGGCACAGCCCAATGGCTGGCAACTGTTCCTGCCGGCTACCGAGGCGCCAGCTTCAGCGCCGAGATGGAACCGCTTGAGCCGCGACTGGTCGGCTGTCAGGACATCACGGTGCAAACCGACGCTGGCGAGTTGCGGTTCGCGTGCGGAGACCTAGCAATGCTCATTTGGCAGGGGATCCGGGAATAGGGCCAAGCCACGGTTCTCGATGAAGCTTGGCAGGCCGCCGAGATGACCATTTGCCCGTTGCGGCGCGAGGCCTGGTCCTGTATCGAACCGTCCTCTTCGCCAACGCCCCTTGCGTTGACCCCGGATGGCCCGGTGGCGGAGTGGTTACGCAGCGGATTGCAAATCCGTGCACCCCGGTTCGATTCCGGGCCGGGCCTCCAACTATCACCCTGTGCATGAACCGTCGGCATCCTGCATGTCCACGATCTGATGCGGGCGGGTATTATCTAGGCGACAGTCACATTTCGACAATCGATGTCATGTGAGAACGCTAGCAGCGTCGGTCCGTCGCCGCTAAAGCGATCTTCTCAACCTTGATGCGAGCCCCGATGTTCTCCGCGCCCCGCTCTGACCTCGTTCCCAATACCGCCGCCTATGAGAACGAGCCGCTGGTGAAAGCCACGGGCTTTCGGGAATACGACGCGCGCTGGCTGTTTGGGCCTGACATCAACCTGCTGGGCATTCAGGCCCTGGGTCTTGGCCTGGGCACCTACATCCACGAACTGGGCCTGTCGAAGATCGTCGTGGGCCACGACTTCCGCTCCTACTCGTCGTCGATCAAGAACGCCCTCATTCTGGGCCTGATCTCGGCCGGCTGCGAAGTGCACGACATCGGCCTGGCCCTGTCGCCCACCGCCTATTTCGCCCAGTTCGACCTGGACATCCCCTGCGTGGCCATGGTCACCGCCAGCCACAACGAGAACGGCTGGACCGGCGTGAAAATGGGCGCGCAACGCCCCCTCACCTTCGGCCCCGACGAAATGGGCCGGCTGCGCGACATCGTGCTGGGCGGCAAGTTCGTCGAGCGCGACGGCGGCAAGCTGATCCGGGTCGAGGGCGAGGCCGAGCGCTTCATCGCCGACGTCGCCAAGCGCGCCAGCATCACACGGCCGCTGAAGGTCATCGCCGCCTGCGGCAACGGCACGGCCGGCGCCTTCGCGGTCGACGCCCTGCAGCGCATGGGCGTGACCGATGTGGTCGGCATGGACACCGAGCTCGACTACACCTTCCCCAAATATAATCCGAACCCGGAAGACGTGGAGATGCTGCACTCCATGGCCCCAGCCGGGCGCGAGCAGGGCGCCGACCTGGCCTTCGGTTTCGACGGCGACGGTGACCGCTGCGGCGTGGTCGACGACGAGGGCGAAGAGATGTTCGCCGACAAGATCGGCCTGATGCTGGCCCGCGACCTGGCCCCGTTGAACCCCGGCGCGACCTTCGTGGTCGATGTGAAGTCGACGGGCCTCTACGCCACCGATCCGATCCTGGCGCAGCACGGCTGCAAGGTGATCTACTGGAAGACCGGTCACAGCTACATCAAGCGCAAGAGCGCCGAAGTCGGCGCCCTGGCCGGCTTCGAGAAGAGCGGCCACTTCTTCATGAACGGCGACCTGGGCTACGGCTATGACTGCGGCCTGACCGCCGCCGCCGCCGTCCTGGCCATGCTGGACCGCAATCCCGGCGTGAAGCTGTCGGACATGCGCAAGGCCCTGCCGGTGGCCTTCACCTCGCTGACCATGAGCCCGCACTGCGGCGACGAGGTGAAGTACGGCGTCGTCGATGACGTGGTGAAGGAATACCAGGACCTGTTCGCCGCCGGCGGTTCGATCCTGGGCCGCATGATCACCGAGGTCATCACCGTCAACGGCGTGCGCGTGCACCTGGAGGACGGCTCGTGGGTGCTGGTCCGCGCTTCATCGAACAAGCCCGAGATCGTGGTCGTGGTCGAAAGCACCAGCTCCGAGGACGACATGCGCGCCCTGTTCCGTCAGGAGGTAAAGCCGCGCCTGGGTGACCGGGTCGGGAAGTACAACCAGGAAATCTGAGTCTTCCCAGTTCCAAACTTCTCGACCACTAATGACGAGCGGGAAACCACTTCCGCACGCTGGCCGCCCTCGCCTGGCATTCAGACGACGTTTCACACCAGAAAATGTGACCGACCCGCAAAGCTTCCATGGCGGACACATAAAGCTAGTCAAACGGGCGTTAAGAAACGCAGCATTTCAGGATGAGAAATTAACCAGGACGTGATGTTAGACACAGCCACGTGTGCTCCATTCTGGTGTAAAAATAATCAAGCCATCCTTGGCAGCGACGTATCCGTCTCGCTGTGACAGGATGGCGCAGGATTTGCTTCCGCCAGATCGGCTGCTCAGCTAGTGAGCACATGTGTGTGGGCCCGGATGGGGCTGTGGGGACTTAAGGGGATACCATGAGCGTAGCCAGCAATGGCAAGGTCGCGCTGATCACGGGCGTGACCGGTCAGGACGGGGCGTACCTGTCCGAACTTCTGCTTTCCAAGGGCTACATTGTGCACGGCGTGAAGCGCCGCTCGTCGTCCTTCAACACCGGCCGCATAGAGAACCTATACCAGGATCCGCATGAGCAGGATCAGCGGTTCATTCTCCACTACGGCGACCTGACCGATAGCACGAACCTGATCCGGATCGTGCAACAGACCCAGCCGGATGAGATTTATAATCTGGCAGCCCAGAGCCACGTGGCGGTCAGCTTTGAGACCCCGGAATATACTAGCAACGCTGACGGCACCGGGACGCTTCGCCTGCTGGAGGCCATTCGGATTCTGGGACTGGAAAAGAAGACCAAGTTCTATCAGGCCTCGACCTCGGAACTTTATGGCCTGGTGCAGGAAGTGCCCCAGAGCGAAAAAACCCCCTTCTATCCGCGCAGCCCGTACGCAGCCGCAAAGCTCTATGCCTATTGGATCGTGGTGAACTATCGCGAGGCCTATGGCATCCACGCCAGCAACGGCATCCTGTTCAACCACGAAAGCCCTCTGCGGGGCGAAACTTTCGTCACTCGCAAGATCACGCGCGCCGTCTCGGCCATCAAGCAGGGCTTCCAGGATAAGCTCTATCTGGGCAACCTGGACGCCAAGCGTGACTGGGGCCACGCTCGGGAATACGTGCGCGGCATGTGGTTGATGCTGCAGCAGGAAGTCGCCGACGACTACGTCCTGGCGACCGGCGAAACGACCCTGGTGCGCGACTTCGTGACCAAGGCCTTCTCCGAAACCGGGGTGACCATCAACTGGTCGGGCACGGGCGTTGAAGAAAAGGGAACCTGCGCCGAAACCGGCAAGGTCCTCGTCGAGGTCGATCCGCGCTACTTCCGCCCGACGGAAGTCGAACTGCTAATTGGCGATCCGACCAAGGCCAAGGAAAAACTCGGCTGGATTCACGACACCAAGTGGGAACAGCTCTGCGCCGAGATGGTCGCCGCCGACATGATCAATGTCGCTCGGGAGCAGCGTCGCAATGCCGAATGAGGTGATCTTCCCTCTTGCCGGGAAGCGCGTCTGGGTGGCCGGCCATCGCGGGATGGTCGGCTCCGCCATCGTGCGGCGGCTTGCTTCCGAAGGCTGCGAAGTGATCACGGCCGGGCGCGAGGTCGTCGACCTCAAGCGCCAGGATCAGGTTCACGCTTGGATGGCCAAGGAAAAGCCGGACGCCATCTTCCTGGCGGCGGCGAAGGTCGGCGGCATCCTGGCCAACGACAGCTTTCCGGCCGACTTCCTCTATGACAACCTGATGATCGAGGCCAACATCATCGAAGCCGCACACCGCGAGGGCGTGGCCAAGCTTTTGTTCCTCGGCTCGTCCTGTATCTATCCGAAATTCGCCGAACAGCCGATCCGCGAGGACTCGCTGCTGACCGGCGCGCTCGAGCCGACCAACGAATGGTATGCGATCGCCAAGATAGCCGGCATCAAGCTGGCGCAGGCCTATCGCAAGCAGCACGGCAGCGACTTCATCAGCGCCATGCCGACCAATCTCTATGGCCAGGGCGACAACTTCGATCTGAATTCCAGCCATGTAATGCCGGCGCTTATCCGCAAGGCGCACGAGGCCAAGCTGGCCGGTGCCGAGAGCATTACAATTTGGGGCACGGGTACGCCGCGCCGGGAATTCCTAAATGCTGACGACTGCGCCGATGCGTGCGTGTTCCTGATGAAGACCTACTCGGATTTTGAGCACGTCAATGTCGGCTCGGGCGAGGACTTGACGATCTACGAACTTGCCCAACTTGTCTGCGAAGTAGTCGGGTTCACAGGCGAAATCCGCAGAGATACTGACAAGCCCGATGGAACGCCGCGCAAGTTGATGAGTGCGGAAAAAATCCGGAAAATGAAATGGCACCCAAAGATAGCCTTAGCGGATGGCATCTCGAGTACGTATAGATATTTTTTGTCCCAATATTTAGACGAGTGAATGAAATCGGTGCCCAGCCATGGTAACTCATAAGCCCTCCAATTTCGCCCAAAGCTTTGCAGCCGCGCTATTTATTTTCGGCATCTACACCAATGTCGGCATTGTAAGCGGACAATCCACCTTTCCGACAGTTTCAGCACTTCCCGGGTTTATACTTCTAATTCCGTTTATTTATAAGCAATTGTTGAGACCCGGCCTATACGCAGCTTTCTTACTGCCCGCGCTGTTTATGGTTATAACTCTATTTTCGCCATACACCTCCGGCGGCTATATTAAGCGACTAATCGCTAGCGGCCAAACAACCTACAGTCTTTGCTTGGGGCTATTACTCTACGCGTACATCAGCTCTCACAGCAGGGATCAGATTGCGCGCTTTTTGAAATTCGCAATTCCTATTTACATATCCCTGCTCGCACTTGAGGTTTTAACGCCTCTTAAAAATGCCGTAATCGGATACATGAATGTGTATCAGTTCACGGCTTATGACTATACGATTGCAAATCGAGATAATGGAATAGCTGGAGGGCATAGGCCAAAATTATTCACATCCGAAACTTCATATGTAGCCATGACTTTAACGTTCGCAATCGGACTTTACACCTGGACGATGCGAGGCCAAACCAAGTACTTAACGTCTATCGCTTACTGCATAGTTGGTCTAGCGGTCGTGCGAAGCCCTATACTTCTCGCCGCACCGCTTCTGGTCGCTGTCGATTACTCAGCACAAATGTGGCGTGATATAGCCTTGCGGCGCTTTTCTTTAGTCGCTGCGCCGATAGCTGCGATGATCGTCGCGGCGTCATTTTCCGGCGCGCTCAATCTCGCGCAGCCTTTTTTTGAGGCCCGACTGCGCGGCATCCAATCCGGCCAAGACTACAGCACAACCTACCGCACATACGGCTCATATGCGGCTGGCATCGCTGTAGCAAACGAGTACCCCATAGCCGGCGTCGGGATCGGCACACAAGATATCGCCGCCCCAATCGTGCAAGCAGTCTTTGTTTCTCGCGGAGTTCCAGTATTGGCAGTTGCCAAAGATTGGAAAATTAGCCTGGCAAACGCCTTCGCTTATTCACTGATAATTTTTGGCTACGCTGGATCAATACTAATATTTTCCCTTGCGCTAATCTGGACTAGAAAGGTTTCCGGCGCGCTAGACCCGGTATTCTTGACCCTCGCCCTCACGCTTTCACTTACCTTCGGGGCCGTCTACACGCCCAAGTACATCTGTCACTGGATG
Source organism: Caulobacter sp. (assembly GCA_031415995.1). GTDB lineage: Bacteria > Pseudomonadota > Alphaproteobacteria > Caulobacterales > Caulobacteraceae > Caulobacter. The sequence continues at coordinate 31,987 of JANOSS010000028.1, forward strand.
ATTTTCGCTGCAGTTGGCCAAGCGGTTGCGTCCTCTCGCCGCCTCAACTTCTTACCCCCGAAGGCTCGCCCAACGCGGCAAGCGCCTCAGCTAAACTCCCTGCAGACACGTCCCAGCTAAAGCGGCTGGCGCAAGCCGCTTTAAACAACGAAAATCGCTCCCTCAATTCATTACTGTTCCAAGCTTCAAATTCGGCGATCACCGACGCAACATCTTGGCCGCTTGGTAGGTAGCGCACGAAAATGTTCGCATCGGGGATGCCATCGAACTCCGAAGAGATATCGCAGCGAGTGAGACAAATGAGATTGTTTGCGATGTAGTAAGTCGCCTTCAGCTTAAATCCAGAAATGAAAGTATCCGGAATAAGCCCAAATCGAATATTGCCATCCGCCATCATCTGATCGACTGGTTTGGCCCCTAGTCTGACGTCGACTTTGGAAGGCAGCGGACGGTCAAAAATGATATTGATTTCGCGGCCTTGCGGGTGGAACTCGCTTGCAAAGCGTTCAACATCACGCCTCTTAGGCCACCACGAATAAGATCCCGATATCAAAAGATCTTTCACCAACGTCGCCTTTGAAGACAAAGGGGCGGATGGAGGTGAACCTGGCGGAACAATCACTACGCGGGCTTTAGGCGCGATCCGAAGAAGCAATCTCTTATCGCGTTCTGACAAGACCGCGATCACAAGATCACGCTGGCCATAGATCTTGCGCTCCCATCGTCGAGACCACCAAGCTCCAACTGTAGCGATGGACGATCGAGGGAATATCTCCAATAGTCCATTGCTATGAATATTGTGCAACAACAATAACTTTGGACATTCAAGTTGAACGACGTAGCTCTCAAGCGCCTCCAGCGATATTACCGCCACATCGTACTTTACCGACAGCTCTCGCACTTCACGAATATTTTCTAATGACGCGAAACGAAATCGTGAATGTGGAATGCCGCGCAGCAACGCTGCCAGTTGCGCCTTTCTACTCGCTCGCTCTATACCAATCCTACTTATGTTCAGATTGCTCGGAAGCGACGCAATGATTTTTCGATCATAAATCTCATCGCCGCCATCACTGCCATCAGCTGCTTTACCGATCCAAAGTACTCTCATGCCGGCATCCTAAACATTTGAAAAAGGCCACCAAGGCCCATCACAGCTGGACCTGAACCGAGTGACTAGAAACGTTATTTTTTGGCGACCATATCAAATAGCCGCTTCTCAAAAGCCAAAAGAATCTTGGACTTCGACCAGCGATCTCTAGCGCGGTCTGAGGCTGCGAGTCCCAGGGCCCTCCGCTCCTCTGCGGACTCTGAGAGGCGCAACAAGGCATCGGCAACCGCTTCGGGCGTACAGTCTACAGCAAAGCCGCATCCTTCAACCTCCGAGGCAAGGCCGGTCCCTTTATTCGCCATGGCAACGACCGGACGGCCCGAACCGAGCATCCCAATCAGTTTGGATGGCAACACGAGATCGGCCGCCTCCGGGCGCTGCGGTAACAGATGGATATCGGCGGTTGAAAGAAGTTCACGCAATTGGCTAGCCGGTAGCAGCGGCTGGACAGTCACATTATTGAACTGCTTGCATGCAGACACGAGATCCTTCTTAGCCGGCCCCTCTCCACAAAATAGGAATGCAAACGTTCCGGGCGCCCTCTGATTAACGAGTGCGACAATTTGGGGAAGGAGCTCAATTCCTTGCTTCTGAGCCATGTTCCCAGAATACAAAACGACTAAAGCCTCAGTTGGAATTCCAAACTGTTTTCTCAGAGGCGTATGTGAATTTGTTTCAAAAAGCTCATCGCCGATATCTACCCAGTTTCGAAACTCCATAGAACGTTCTTCTGACACACCCTTGTTGAGCAATTTTCCCAGCATGGATGGTGATATTGTCGACACCAGATCAAATGATTTCAGTATTGAATTCTCTATACTAAGAGCAAAATTGCTCAACCAATTATTTTTAAGAATGCCGAGGCCAAATGCGGCCTCTACTTCAAAGTCTTGAATGTGAAGCCAGCATTTTGCCTTCGCTGATCTCGCCAACGCCAGTGCGGAAGGAGCAGCAAAAATCGTGGGCGCAACAGCAAAAACCACGTCTGGCCGTGCACTTTTCGGTAACAGCAACCCCGAAAAGAATGACGAAGCACCGAAAGAGGCCAAATGGAGAAGCCGCATGATCGGCGACGGCTTTTTTGGCACAAAGATGGGCGATCTTATAATATTGACACCATTCAATATTTCAGTTTTCCACTTTATCCCGCGATATCCTTTCGGAATTTGCCATTCTGGGTAATATGGAGGAGCAGTAATTACCGATACGCTATGGCCACGTGAGCACAACCATTCCGCCAATTCTGCATTATACTTTGCACAACCGACTAGATCGGGGGAATAGTTTATACAATGGATAGCAATTTTCAACTTCCTGGAAACATCGTTGTGTATCACGTTACTTGAGCCCCAGTTATTCGAAATGGTCTCTATTCGAGACATATTTAGTTTCGACGTTGCAAAGCCAATACAAATGCGTCTAGCATAGGTTGGCAGGCGACAAGTCCATCGGTCCAGAAGGATTACGGGGCGATCGAGCTTTAAGCGCCGTGGCTGTCCAGGTAGAAGGCCAGACCATCATCCAATTTGTATGTGAGCGGTCCATTTGCTAAGTCGCTCGTCGGAGTTCCTGCCCGTGGCTATAGCGCAATTTATGGTGCCCTGATGAATATCCTGCAGATCGGCAGTTACCTTTATCCCGACCTAGTGGGAGGGGCGGAAATTTCTGCTAGCAGCTATCACGACCACCTTACCAATCGCGGCCATACGGTTGCCAGCCTGCGGTGGAAACAAGCCGACGGTCTAAAGTCGACGCAAATTTCCCGTTCAGGTGCGCGAAACTGGTGCGCTCTATCGTCGCGAGCTATGAGCCCGATTGACCGTGGCGCACTACCGCAGAAGCTCAAGTTCTACGTGCAGGAATTCCTCACGAAGGTCGACAGAGGCTCACTCCGCTCACTTATATCTACCGATTCGATCGACGTTTTACTCATCCATTCCTTCCGCGGGCTTGGATACGATATGATTACGGCGCTATCCGAACTGAAACTGCCAACAGTTTTCATCCTGCACGATTTGGCGCTAGTTTGCATGAATAAATCTATGTCTAGAAAAGGCATCGATTGCACATCACCCTGCATACAATGTCAGTTTACGCGGCACTCTATAAGGAGTGCACTCAGTAAAATTGACAACCTAATGCTTATAGGCCCGTCCAGGATGATTTTACGTACCGTTGAGCGCGAATTGGACTTAAATAATGCACGCTACGAGTACCTACCTAATGCAAATAGGTATAATATATCTGCACGCGTTAGGGGGAAGTCCGCGCGGCCGTTTCGGATGGGGTACTTCGGCCGCCTCGAACCCGACAAGGGCGTCGCGGAACTCCAACGGGTCGCCAGGGCCGTTTCACAGCGCCATCCAGCAGAGCTTCACATAGCTGGGGATGGGTCGCTAAAGGAGCTCGTCACTTCTTGGGACGGCAAGGATGGGATCAAGTTCCATGGATTTGTGCCCAGCGAGAAGATGGTCGATCTTTACGCAGACATTGACTGCCTCCTCCTCCCCTCGCTGTGGAAGGAAAATTTTCCTGGCGTTGCGGTGCAGGCGCTCATGTCAGGAGCGCCTGTCGTCGGCTTCGACGCCGGAGGAATCGGTGAGATTGTCGAGAGCGGACGGAGTGGCTTGCTCGTCGAAAAGGGGGACTTTGTCGCTCTGGCTCAATCGGTTATCAGGTTGATAGAGCATCCGGATTTGCTATCCGAAATGTCACAAGCGGCCATCGAGTGCTCAAAAATATATGACCCTGATCATTTGGGTGATCAGCTCGTCAAATTGATAACTGAGTTTTCTTGTTCTTAGATTTTGTAGTGCTTCTGAGATGGCAATTCCCAACATCGATCATTCAGACGCATGCGCGTACTTCGGTGGTGCATGTGCTTCTAACCAATGCTCACATGTGCATGGCAGTTAATAATTGTTGGATTATTCAAAGATTAAGAAATATCCTTCAGCGCAGTGTATGAGAAGGTGCCATTCACTTGGCTAATGTGTTACGCATCAGCTCGAAACTCAAATCGGGGCGTGTAGTATGTATGATTGGTTAATCGTCGGCGCAGGCTTCGCCGGATCCGTTCTTGCCGAGCGCATAGCGTCTCAACTGGATCAGACCGTGCTGCTGATCGACCGTCGCCCGCATATCGGCGGAAATGCTTTCGACGAACTCGATGGCACAGGCGTATTAATGCACCGGTATGGTCCCCATATTTTTCACACCAACTCGGCCGATATTTTTGAGTATTTGTCACAATTCACGGAATGGCGTCCATATGAACATAGGGTTCTCGGCCAAGTCCGCGATAAACTCGTACCAATTCCAATTAATAGAACCACTTTAAACACGCTGTATAATTTGTCTCTCGAATCTGAAGAAGAGGCTCAAGCTTATTTGGACAGCGTTTCGGAACCCGTGCCGGACATCAAAACTTCCGAGGATGTCGTAGTTAATGCTGTTGGCCGGGAACTGTACGAGCTGTTTTTCCAGGGGTATACGCGGAAACAGTGGGGTCTCGACCCGTCCGAGCTAGACAAATCGGTTACTGCGCGTGTGCCCACACGCACGAATACGGACGATCGCTACTTCACGGATACCTTCCAGGCGATGCCCAAGGACGGGTACACTAAAATGTTTGAGCGGATGCTCAAGCACCGAAACATTGAAATTCGCCTCAGCACAGAGTGGGCGGACATCCGCAATGAGGGCAGCTTCAGAAACGTAATATTTACAGGGCCCATAGACGAATATTACGATTTTCGGTTCGGTCGCTTGCCGTACCGCAGCTTGAGATTTGAGCATAAACACGTAGCAAGGCCAACATTTCAATCTGCCGGAACTGTAAACTACCCCTCTTCTGACGTGCCTTACACTCGGATTAGTGAGTACAAATACCTGACAGGTCAGATTCATCCCCATACAACGGTGACCTACGAATATCCTAGCGCCGATGGCGACCCATATTACCCTATCCCGCGCCCTGAGAATCAGGAACTATTCAAGAGATATGAAGAATTGTCTCTGCGGGAGGCGGGAGTTCATTTCGTGGGGCGGCTTGCAACCTATCGCTACTACAATATGGATCAAGTCGTAGGCCAAGCTCTAGCAAAGTTCCGCAGGATCTCATCTTAGGTTAAATCTTCGAGAATTGTAGCATCTTACCAGGTGGGAAGTTCGGCGCGCTCCGGAGCCGCGCCAGGAATTAAATCCCGCAGTCTGACCGGGGCCGTGCACGGCCCCGGTCAGACTGCAGCCCGGCGAAGCTTCTAGTACAAGCGCGCCGTTGGCCGGGGCGTGACAACCTAAGCCGGCCATGGATGTGCGTCGCCGGAGAGCAAACTCTTTACGGGCGATTAGCGTTGAGATTGGGGATTGTACGATGAAGATCGTTGTATACTGCAAAGATTATGCCCCGATGGAAACCGGATTCGCGATTGCGTTTCGTGGTTTTTGCGAGGCCCTTGTTAAACATAATGCTGACGTGCGCATCACGGTAGTGACGCCTTCTCAGGCGAAAGGCCCCGCTGACGATGCTAGGGCTGCCGTGGAGCGCCTTAACGTGATACGCCTCAAGCAGTATTACTCAGAGACGATTTCGCAAGCTAATAGCAATCCTATACGAAAAGTTCTAAATACGATTAATACTGTTTTAAATCGTATTAGATGGTCTATGGATTTGAAGAGTATTTTTTCTAAAGGTGATTTTGACTACATCCTATTTGAGAGCGGCGACGATATGCTTCTTATGTCGCTTCTCCCTGAGTCGATTTTGAAGAAGGTCGCAATTCGTTTTCATTCTACGGGAGACACAGAAACCGCGCGTTATGGCCGCGGAGTTTTGCGTCGACTTGAGCGCATCCTCATTAAGTATCGTGTAGCAAAAAACGTTAGAGCAATTCTGTCGACTAATGAATTCCATCTTGGGTTTATTAAATCATTTTACTACGGCGATGATCCGTATCAACTTGCTCAGCGATATTTTGGAATTGTGCCGAATGTAGTTCGAGATGAAGAGACATCTTCTGAATATTTTAACGATGACAGAGACGCCTACCTCGATAGTGACCGCATTAATGTAGTAACACTTGGCAGGATGGATAAACAGGGTGTCGCCCAGAAGGGATTCGAAGATTTACTCTTTGCGATTTCGTCCCTTTCGACTGAAGATAGCCAGAAAATCAACCTCATAATAATAGGTGACGGCGAGAAGCGCGATGAATTGATTGATTTGTCAAATTCGTTGGATTTGATCAATGTGAAATTTACAGGTCGAATGAATAATTCAGACGTGCGACACAATCTACGAAGCTCTGAAGTGGTTGCTCTCGTTTCTAGATTCGAGGGTCTTTCGATGTTTGCGATCGAAGGCATGCTTAGTGGGTCAGCAGTTCTGTTTACTCGAGCGGGTGCTCTTGTTGATTTGGTTGATGGTAATGGTTGGAGTGTCGATGTTCAGAGCATAGATCAGATTGCGGCTTCCCTGTCCGCTATAGCGCGGACTGACAAGTCAACGATTCGCGGTTTGGGCGATGCTTCTCATCGCATAGCTACTGATCGCTTTAGCGAGGAAACAGTGGCTCGGTCCGGCTATATCCATTTACGCAATTGCCAGCAATTCCTGGCGCGAAATTAGAAACTATGCGCTCGCTACGACTCAACATCTTTTCACTGTACGTCTGGCAGGCCGCGCAATTCGTCATCCCGATTTTGACGATACCAGTTCTTTCGCGCGCGCTGGGTGTTGAAAAATTTGGCGACGTTGCAATTGCTCTTAACTTTGCAATGTATTTTACTGTAGTTGCGGAATGGGGATTCAACCTATCGGCCACTCAGCAAGTCGCTAGAGCCTCCAGTGACGACAGCTTGCTCAGGAATATTTTTTGGGATACGATTTTTGCTAGATGTATACTTGCATCGATATGCTTGGTTTTTGCGCTAATTCTGTCTCTTTGCATTCCAGCGTTCGAGCGAATTTCAGCGTTAATATGGATTGCTAGCATTCAGGTGGTCGGCACGGCAATCACCACAAACTGGTTCCTGCAGGGGCTGGAGAAAATGGTGACTTTCTCAATCGTGTCTATCTGTGGGCGCATTATCGTGGTGCCACTTACTTTTCTCTTCGTGCACGGGCCGGAGGATGCGACTGTAGCCGTTGCAATCCAGACTGGAAGCGTCTTGCTTATCGGCGCAAGCGGCCTAGTTATGTCTCTTCGCACTCGCAAATTGCTGCCAGTGGCCTTTGATTTGCGAGGAGCTCTCGCGAAAATCTACGAAGGAATTCACCTTTTCTCGTCTCAGGCCGCTGTAACCCTTTACTCGCAGACTAATGTTGTACTTTTGGGTATCGTGTCTGGCCCATCCGCGGCTGGCGTTTTTAATGGTGCGGATCGTATCCGCAGGGCGGCCCAGGCTGCAATCGGTCCGATTAGCACAGCTCTCTTCCCGCGCGTCAGCGTACTTGCGGAGGAAAACCCGTCTGCAGCATTCCGCGTTATTCGCCGGGTTATGATTGCGCAAGTTAGCCTTTCCCTTTGCATTTCACTCACGATCTTCTTTGCTGCGGATATCGCGGTCGATATTTTGCTGGGAAAAGATTTTTCCAGTGCGGCGCCAATTTTAAAGCTATTGGCTCCCGTACCTACGCTGGTTGGGATCAATAACGTCTTAGGCACTCAGATTTTATTACCCTTTGGCCGCCAAAAGACGTTTTCTGCCATCATCATCATCTGCGGCTTGTTCAACGTCGCTTGCCTATTAGTGCTCTGCCCACGACTAGGTGCCTTGGGTGCAGCATCTTCAATTCTAATTACCGAGACGCTGGTTACAGGAGCAATGGCCATTTTCGGGTTGAAGGTTGTACACGATAGCAGGTTCAAAATCCCCTCCCCCAATTCTGAGGGAATTGACCATAGTTCTTTGTGAACCAATCGTAGCATTGTTAAATAGTTAATTTTTGGATTTAAGTGGCCTGCTTATATCGAAAGGACATTTGCGCTAAGTAGCAATATGTTATTCAGAGCGCTGCTTCAGGCGTGTAGGTCGTCAGCCATTCGACAAAACGCCTCAATCCTTCAGCGAGTTTGACCTTCGGCGTGTAGCCGGTAAGCGCATGGAGCTTGGCGATATTGGCGTAGGTGGCGGTGACGTCGCCGGGCTGCATCGGGCGCATGATCTTCACGGCCTCGACGCCGAGCGCGGTTTCAAGCGTGGAAATCATCTCCATCAGCCCGACGGGATCGTTGTCGCCGATGTTGTAGACCTCGTGGCCGCCCTGAGCCGGCGGGTTGTCGAGCACGCCAATGATCCCGTCGACGATGTCGTCGATATAGGTGAAGTCGCGGGCCATCTTGCCCTCGCCATAGACCTCGATCGGCTCGCCCGCGAGGATCTTCTGGGTGAAGCCGTAATAGGCCATGTCCGGTCGACCCCAGGGGCCGTACACCGTGAAGAACCGCAGGCCCGACTGCGGGAAGCCGTAAAGTTTGGCGTAGCTCTGGCTGATCAGCTCGCAGGAGCGCTTGGTGGCGGCATAGAGCGACACCGGCGTCTCGGCCGGATCGGTCTCCTTGAAACCTGAACCGTTCAGCGGTCGGTCGCCATAGACGCTGCTGGACGAGGCATAGACCAGATGCTCGACGCCGCTGTGGCGGCAGGCTTCCAGCACGGCCAGATGGCCGGCCAGGTTGGAGCGCTCATAGGCGAACGGATTGTCGATCGAGTAGCGAACCCCGGCCTGGGCGGCCAGATGCACGACCCGCTTGGCGCCGCTGGAGTTCACCAGCTCCCGCAGAGCTTCATGCTCGGCGATGTCGAGGCGGACCATTGTGAAGCCGTTGCGGCCTTCGAGCCGCGCGGCGCGGGCCGCCTTCAGCGCGGGGTCGTAATAGGGGTTGAAGTTGTCGACCCCAATCACGGTCTCGCCACGATCGAGCAGGCGCTCGGCCACATGCATGCCGATGAAGCCGGCCGCGCCCGTGACGATGATGGGAGCAGCCATCTCAGCTGCGCCCGATGCTGGCGTAGGTAAAGCCGTGGCGGACCATCTCGCTGGACTTGTAGACATTGCGCAGATCGACCACGACCGGCGCGGCCATCAGCAGCTTCAGGCGGTCAAGGTCCAGGGCTCGGAACTGGTCCCACTCGGTCAGGATCACCAGGGCGGCGGCGCCCTCGGCGGCCTCATAAGCGCCGGCCTTGAACGCGACGCCCGGCAGCATGTGAGCCGCCTCCTTGGCGCCTTCAGGGTCATAGGCCTGCACCGTCGCGCCCATGGCCTGCAGGGCCGGCAGGATGTCCAGGCTGGGGGCGTCGCGCATGTCGTCGGTGTTGGGCTTGAAGGTCACGCCCAACACGCCGATCGTCTTGCCGGTCAGGTCAGACAAGCCGATGGCGTCGGCGACCTTGGTCGCCATGGCCTTTTTGCGAGCGTCGTTCACGGCCACCGTGGTCTCGATCAGCTTGACCGGCGCGCCATACTGCTGGGCCGTGCGGACCAGGGCGATGGTGTCCTTGGGAAAGCATGAGCCGCCATAGCCGGGGCCGGCATTGAGGAACTTGCCGCCGATCCGCTTGTCCAGGCCAATGCCCTTGGCCACCTGCTGGACGTCGGCCCCGACCTTTTCGCACAGGTCGGCCATCTCGTTGATGAAGGTGATCTTCATCGCCAGGAAGGCGTTGGCGGCATACTTGATCAGCTCGCTGGTGCGGCGGCCGGTGAAGACAATGGGCGTCTCGTTCAGCGACAGCGGCCGGTAGAGGTCGCGCATCACCGCCTGGGCGCGCTCATCCTCGGTGCCGACCACCACGCGGTCGGGACGCTTGAAGTCCTCGATGGCCGCGCCTTCGCGCAGGAACTCGGGGTTGGAGACTACGGCGAACTGGGCGTCCGGGCGAACCCGCTTGATGATCGCCTCAACCTCGTCGCCGGTGCCGACCGGCACGGTCGACTTGGTGACGATGACGGTGAAGCCGTCGATCAGGCCGGCGATTTCCTCGGCGGCGGCATAGACATAGGACAGGTCGGCATGGCCGTCGCCGCGACGGGTCGGCGTGCCCACGGCGATGAACACCGCGTCGGCATTCTTGATCGCCTCGGCGCCTTCGAGCGTGAAGAACAGCCGGCCCTCGCGGACGTTACGGGCGACAAGGTCATCTAGGCCGGGCTCGAAGATCGGGATCTCGCCCTTCTCCAGCCGCTCGATCTTGCTCGGATCCTTGTCGATGCACGTCACCACGTGACCGAAGTCGGCAAAGCACGCCCCAGACACCAGGCCGACATAACCCGTGCCAATCATCGCTACGCGCATCGAACCCTCACACACGCTCCCACCGCATGGCGGCTGGATAAAAGAGACGGCGAGCAGATCGCTCAAGGCTCCCGCGAATGCAATTCGCAAATCGCAAATCGCATTTGAAACCACCAATCTTCCAGCGGGCCAGATGGCGCCATCGTGGATTAATAGGCGTTTTCGGCCATCAGCAGATGGGGGATCGTCAGGAACATGATCTTTATATCCAGCCAGAACGACCAGGTCTGGATAAAAGCGACGTCGGCCTCGACGCGCTCGACCATGGCCTCGATCTCGCTGGTGCCGCCGCGCAGGCCCTTGATCTGGGCCAGGCCAGTAAGACCCGGACGCGCCTGGAAGCGGTGCCCGTAGCCGACGACCACCGCGCCGTAATGCAGGTCGTGGGCCTGGGCGTGCGGCCGAGGCCCCACCAGCGACATGTCGCCCTTCAGGACATTGAGCAGTTGCGGCAGCTCATCAACGCTGGTCTTGCGGATGAAGCGCCCGATGGGCGTGATGCGGTCATCGTCCCGCAAGGCCTGCACCACTTGAGCGCGGTCGTCTTGGCGACGCATGGAGCGGAATTTGTAGATCGTGAACACCTCGCCGTTCAGCCCGCCACGGGCTTGTCGAAACAGCACCGGACCCGGCGATGTCAGCCGGATCAGCAGGGCGACGAGCAGCAGCAGGGGTCCGAAGAACACCAGCATGGCCAAACCGACGACGATGTCGAAGGCGCGCTTATATGGATCCAGCACCACTCGCGGCGCGGTATCCGACGCCGGGGGTTCACCCGCTTTCTGGCGAGACATGTCGCTAAACATTTCCCCACGCACCTTCGTCCACAAAAAGCCTCACCTGCCTTTTCGAAGCATTGACCCTCGCAAGGTTTGGTCCACGATCTTGGCTTGGGGCTATGCCAAATCTCACAGTCTGCGGCTGCACGATAGATAGGATCTTCTCGGTCAAATGTATCGTCGCCTTTTCTTACCGCATGTCCTGTGGTGGAAGCCTGGGCCTTGAGGCCAGGGGTTGGATCGAACTGACACACTTTCGGGTTCGTAATCTTGCCCAAGAGCAGGCTGAGATAGCCAAGGCTTCCGTCTGATCGCCAAACCCGATAGCAGCTTGTTGAATAGGTTTTGGAAGGGTCTCGATGCGAACTGTCCTGGTGGCCGGCGGCGCCGGCTATGTCGGCTCCCACACCTGCCTGGCCCTGGCGGCGGCGGGCTTCGAGCCCGTGGTGTTCGACGACCTGTCCAATGGTCACCGCGAGCACGTCCAGTGGGGACCGTTGGAAGTGGGCGATATCCGCGACGCCGCCCGGCTGGACGCAGTGTTCGCCGCCCACAAGCCGGTCGCCGTCCTGCACTTCGCCGCCCGCATTGAAGTCGGGGAGTCTGTCAAGGATCCTGGTGCCTTCTTCGACAACAACGTCGCCGGCACAATCAATCTGATCGAGGCCGCGCGCCGGGCCGGTGTCGAGGCGATGGTGTTTTCCTCGACCTGCGCCACGTTCGGCGATCCCGTGACGCTGCCCATGGACGAGACCCATCCCCAGGCTCCGCTCAATCCCTATGGCCGCAGCAAGCTGATGGTCGAGCAGGCCCTGGCCGACTACGGCCGCTATGTCGGTTTCCGCAGCACGGTGCTGCGCTATTTCAACGCCGCCGGCGCCGATCCCGACGGACGGATCGGCGAGTGGCATGAGCCGGAGACCCACGCCATCCCGCTGGCCATCCAGGTGGCCCTGGGTCAGCGCTCGCACTTCACGATCTTCGGCGATGACTACGACACCCGCGACGGCACCGCGGTGCGCGACTATGTGCACGTGCTGGACTTGGCCGACGCTCACGTCGCCGCGTTGAACCGCCTCCTGGATGGCGCGACGAGCACCAGCTACAACCTCGGTACCGGCCACGGCACGACGGTCAAAGAACTGATCGCCGGCGTCGAGCGCGCCACTGGCAAGCCCCTGCCCGTGCAGATGGCCGTCCGCCGCCCGGGCGACGCGCCGATCCTGGTCGGCGACAACGCCAAAGCCCGTTCAGAGCTAGGCTGGGTGCCGTCGCGTGATCTCGACGCCATTCTCGGCAGCGCCTGGCGCTGGCACCGAGCCCAGGCGGTCGCGGGTCGTTGAGCGGTTGTTGCCGATGACACGACCTATTGATGCCACTCGCATAGGTTTGTGATGGGTAGCGTGGAATGGTCCGTGCCAGCTATAGTTGCTGGGTCACTCCGCATGACATTTCTCCCTGCACGAACAGCAATTGGGAGTGATCCCAGCGGGTTTCAGGTGTCACTGAATAGTCCCAAACGCACCGAGCTGGGCCGCGAAACGGAAATAAATTTCAATAGTTACAGTGATTTATAGTTGAAACTCCCAAAGCGAAGCTCAGGATTTACAGTCCCCTCCAGATAGTCACATCTCTCCGACGACCGACGTGACTGTAGCTGCACTATGTGACCGCTGGTGCACGATGGTATCCTTAACAAACCAGGGTGCGAAATCACATCGGCAATCGGCGCGCTGGTAGAGATCAACAGCCGTGACTACGTCCCCGCACCCTCGAGTGCAGGGGATCAATCATCCAGCGCAGCCGCGCGTCAAAGTCCTCGCATTCAGCACCGATCAACAGTCTGGGTTCATGGACGTCCTTCGGCAGGGGCCGCTCCTCCCGTCGACGATCGCAATTTCAACGGCGCATGATCGAAGCTCCCTGGGCATGGAAAAGGCGCTTCGCTCTTCACCGTCCAAGTCGCAAAAATTGTGGCGAAACCGCAACACCGCTTTGCATTCGCCAGCACCCTGCCAGCCGGCCATGCGATTTAGAGCCCGTTTTCACTATATGTGTAGGTGAAAGACTTCGACGAACATATCCAGTCACTTGGCCCGGCCACCGAGGCGCGTTTCGCGCGCGCTTTTGAAGATGGCGCGCTGATCACCAAGCGCGCTGCAGCGCAGCTCCTGGGCCTTGATGCCGGCACCCTGGACGCGCTGACCACCGACGGTGTCATACGCGCCGTCCCTCGCGGCAAGCGTCGCGCCTACACCGAACACGAACTGCGCGCCTTCCTGCTGGGCGCAACGAGCCCACCCGCAGAACCAAAGCGCAAACTTGGTCGCGCGCTGCCGGCGCCCAAGACCATCAGCTTTTCGCAGCGACACGCCTTCGCGGCTCGAGCGAACCGGCCATGAGCGTCTACAAACCCAAGACGAGCCGGATCTGGCAGTTTGACTTCATTGCCGGCGGCCGACGCTATAGCGGCTCAACGGGGGTCTATAACCGGCGCGCCGCAGAAGAGTTTGAACGTAAGAAACGTCAGGAAGTCGCCACCGGCCAGTTTGGCGCCGTCGCCCAGACGACGCTGGATGACGCCTGTGGGCGCTATTGGGAGGAAAAGGGTCGCCACCGAGGCGACGCCGTCGATGTGGCACGACGCATGGATCGGCTGCTGGAACTGATGGGCGTCGACACCTGCCTCAAGGACATTGACCAGGTGGCCATCTCTGTCGCGATCGAACAGCGGCGCAATATGGTTTTCACCAAGACCAAAGCCGCCGACGCCGCAGTCTACCCGATCTCCAACAGCACCGTGAACCGCGATGTCATCGAGACCTTGCGCCCTATTCTGCGTCGCGCCCGCACACACTGGTCGCCGCGCGGCGCGCCCCATGGGCTGCCAGACATCGATTGGCGAGATCTGCGCCTGCCCGAGCCGCGCGCCCAGAGCCGGGTCTATTCCAAGCCTGAAATGGCTGCGTGGCTAGAGGCCTGCGCGCCGGAGGCGCGCCTGGCCCTGTCGATGATGCTCACCTACGGCCTGCGCTTTGGCGAGCTGTTCTTCCCCTTGAGCGCCCTCAATCTTGATCCGGTCAAGCCGACCCTCACCCTGCAAAAGGGCCGAAAACGCGACGTGATCCTTCACCTGCCTTTGCGCCAAGATCACGCGATCGCACTGGCCCCGCTGGCGCAGGAGGCCGCCGAGGCGGGCCTTACTCACGTGTGGTTTGTGCTCAAGGACAAGACCGCAAAGCCCCTCACCTACGGCATGTTGGAGCAGCGGATCAGCAAGGCCGCCGATCAAGCCGGCATCGACGGCGGACGCCGGATCCACGGCGCGCGCCACCACGCCGGATCAACCATCCTGCAACGCACCAAGAACTTGAAGGCCGTCCAGGGTCTTCTTGGCCATGCCAGGGTCAGCAGTTCAGAGCGCTACGCCCACGTGCTTATCGACGAGCTGCGCAGCGCCCTCGAGGACGAGGCCCCCTCGCCTACGCCGCCCAAGACCAAATCCAGACGATCTTGAGCCAAGCCCGCTGATCTGCGGGCCCCGCTGTTCAACAGGACATCCCCTGCCCCCAGCAGGATGGGGCAAGCACGCGCCCAGGGATGGACCGATGAACCTCAATTGCGACAAGCATGGATCGCGGCGCGCGGCCTTTGTCTGCCAACACATCGCCGGGACGGCGCGGTCAGCCAGATCGGTCGGCTTCCATACCGAGCAGGGCGCAGAGCCCGCCTCACGCCCGGACGCCTGGTGCAGCGCCTGCGACGCTCGGGCTCGCTTGACGGGCGGGCGCTGGGTCGGTCAGGCCGGCGCGGAGCTTGGCGTTCAGGCCATTTGCGGCGCCTGCTACGACCAGCTACGCAGCCTGCAGATGCAATTTTTCCCAGAATAGTCCCGAACTAGCGATGACGCTGAACGCCAAAGGCGTTCCAATTCAATTGCATAACCTAGATTGCCTGGGGTTTTGTAAACCGAAGGTCACGGGTTCGATTCCTGTAACCGGCACCATCCCCCTAAGACGCCTTGGTCTCCGCGCCCAGGAACACCACCTTGGCGCCCTTCTGGACGGCGGCGCCCAGCTCGGCGGCGTCCCAGTTGGTCAGGCGCACACAGCCGTGCGAGGCGCGCTTGTTGACCAGCCTGGGGTCGGGCGTGCCGTGGATGCCGTAGGTGTCCTTGGTCAGGTCGATCCAGGTCGAGCCGACCGGATTGTTGGGTCCGGGCTTGATGGTCAGCTTGCCCTTCGGCTTGCCGAAGGTCAGGCGCGAGGGGTCATAGGTGTAGGTCGGCCGCGGTGCCACGGTGTTCACCGCCCACTCGCCGGTCGGGGCCGGGCGCTCGGTACTGCCGACCGTGGCCGGATAGACAGCCAGCTGGACGGACTGGTCATCGAAGGCGCGGACCTGCCCCCGGGCCTTGTCGATCTCGATGCGCGCCACCTTGCCCGACAGCTTGTCGGCTCCGACAGCGGTGACGACGATGGAGGTCCCGGCCACGGCAAAATCAGCGCCGGGATTGAGGGCCAGGAGCAGCGCCTCGTCCATGTGGAAGCGTTCGGCCAGGGCCTCGACCACGCCGCCGAATGACAGGGCCGGAAGCCTGGCCATCGCCTCATAGTCGTTCTTGGGAATATCAGGCTGGAATGGGCCGGCCACATCTTCAGAGGTGATGAGATAATCGGTCATCACCGGACCGCCGTCGGCGGAGACCAGGGCGTCCCACGACACCTTGTCGAGCTTGCCATTGACCGGCAGCCCCCTGGCCGCCTGAAACGCCTCGAGCGCCAGGGCGAGATTGGTTCCGGGCCGTCCGTCGATGACTCCGGGCGACAGATGGGCGCGGTCCAGCAGGACCTGGGCGCGGATCAGCGCTGTCTTCATGGCCTCCGGATCGACCACGGCGGGATCAAAGGTCGCCGCATCGATGGCCTGAGCCTGGGGCGAACTGGAGGCCGCCACGGCCACGTCTGTGGGCGGAGCGGCGACTACGGGCACGGGGCTCTGGGCGGACGCGGGTGGAGGCGGCGCGACGGGCGATCCGGCCTGAGGTTCCACAGCAGGGTCCGAGCACGCAGCCAAGGTGAGGATACAGCCAAACGCCAGGGCGACGGGACGCGGATCGAAGCGCATGGTGGGAACTCCAGACGGAACATCTGCCGGTCTGAAGTCTTCAGTCACGGCGAAGTTCCAAGAGGCCCAGGGAGAACCGGTTGAAGCTGTTGCGCCGCCTTGGCTGGATCTTCGGCATCGTCGCCCTCGCGGTCGCAGCCGTCGTCGTCTGGGTGATCTGGCCTGGCGACGATCCCGTTCCATCGTCCCTGATGACCGATCACCCCCCCCCTTGGGAGCAGCAGGCCGCGACGCAATACATTCCCTCGGTCGATCCCCCCGCATCGGCTCCAGACGCTCAGTCAGACGAGGACTGCGAGTCCCGCCAGGCCCCGGCCGGCGCGCGCAGTGCCAACACGGCCTCGCTGAGCCGCATGATCTGGTATCCGTTCGGCCGGCCGGAGGTTGGCTGGGAGATCTACGCGCCCCGCATAGCGGCCCAGATCCACACACGCTGCGCGCCCTCCACCCCGGGCTTCGCCGCAGCCCTGGCGGTCTGGCAACGCGCCAACGGCCTGCCGCCCTCAGGAACGCTGGACGCGACCACCTTCCAGCCGATGCTGACGGGCTGGCACCTGGAGCGACCCTTCGTTCGGATCAACGCCCAGGGGATGTGTCCCGGCGCGCCGCCGCTTTCGGCCCTGGAAACAGCGCGCTCCGAGGAAAGCTATGGCGGCAAGACCATCCAGTTGCGTCCCGGGGCGCTGGACGCCTACCGCCAGATGGTCAGCCAGGCCAAGGCGGCCGGCGTTGTCCCGCGTCCCGAGATCCTGACCATCTTCTCCGGCTTCCGAGACCCCGCCGCCGACGCCGAGCGGTGCGCCCGGGACAACAACTGCCAGGGCCTGGTACGCACCATCTGCTCGGCCCATCGCACAGGCCTGGCCATGGATATCTATATCGCCGCCGCCCCGGGCTTTGGCCCCGACAGCTCGGCCGATGACAATCGCCGGGCCATGGCCCGCTCGGCGGTGTTCCAGTGGATGATCTTCAACGCCGGGCGCTTTGGCTTCGTCAACTACCCCTATGAGCCCTGGCACTGGGAGTGGACCGGCGAGCCCCTGCTGCCGGGCGTGCCGATCAAGAGCTTGCCCCAGGCCGGCTCGGCGCCGGTCGAGCCGGCACCGCTACAGATGACTCGATAGCGCCAGGGAACCGGTTCCGCCGTCACGCGCTTACAGTCCAGGTTCGAGAATATCCCCTCCCTCGATCCCATCTCCTTGTACCGCGCTCGCATGCGCGGCCACTTCTCTCCAGCCCCCTGCGCCTGGCGCATCGGGCTGGAGCTTTTCTTCCCCCCTCACCTTGAAGCCTCTCTCTTCCCAGCCAGCGCCCATGCTATGCGCGTGGCCGTATTCCTTGAGAGCCTCGCCGTGAACGCCCCTCGCCCGCCCGTGATCTTTATCGACGCCGACGCCTGCCCGGTGAAGGACGAGATCTACAAGGTCGCCGCGCGCTATGGGCTGAAGACCTTCGTGGTCTCCAACAGCTGGATCCGCGTGCCCCTGACGCCGGCGGTCGAGCAGGTGGTGGTCGACGCCGGACCCGATATCGCCGACGACTGGATCGCCGAACGCGCCCAGCCCGGCGACGTCGCCGTGACTAACGACATTCCCCTGGCCGACCGGGTTCTGAAGGCCGGCGCGGCGGCGCTCGCGCCCAACGGCCGGATCTTCACGCCCGACATGATCGGCTCCGCCCTGGCCTCGCGGTCGATCGGCGAGCATCTGCGCTCGATGGGCGAGATCACCGGCGGACCCAAGGCCTTCGGCCCCAATGATCGCAGCAAGTTCCTGCAGGCCCTCGACACGGTAGTGGTCAAGGCCACGCGAGGCCGACGATGATCGAGATCACCAGCTGGCTGCGGATCGAGGACGACGAGATCATCGAGAAGGCGACCCGCGCCTCGGGTCCAGGCGGTCAGCACGTCAACAAGACCTCGACCGCCATCGAGCTGCGCTTTGATGTGCGGGGCTCCCCAACCCTGCCGGAAGACGTCAAGGCGCGGCTGGAGACGCTGGGCGGCAGCCGCATGACCCTGGACGGCGTGCTGGTGCTGTTCGCCCAGGGCAGCCGCTCGCAGGAAATGAACCGTCAGGAAGCGCGCGACCGGCTGATCGATCTGATCAAGCGCGCAACGGAAAAGCCCAAGCCCCGACGCCCGACCAAGCCGACCTATTCCAGCAAGCTCAAGCGGCTGGAGACCAAGGGCAAGCGGGCGGGGATCAAGACGCTGCGGGGCAAGCCCAAAGGCGAAGACTAAACCGTCAGCGCCTCGGCGCGCTGGTTGAACCCCAGGACATCCTGCTTCCACTCGGGCTCTTCGATCAGTCCACCCAGCATCTTCTTGAGGTAGCCCGTCATCGTGACCTGCTCCTCGGCGGTCAGTTCGCTGCAGACCTCCGCGTTGAGCGGGCGGATATCGGCGCGAATGCGGGTAAGCAGCACATCGCCGGCGGCAGTGAGGCTGACCACCACGATGCGGCGGTCCGTCGGCGAAGCCTTGCGCTCGACAAGGCCGTCGCGGATCAGGCCATCCACAGAGCGCGTCAGGGTGGTGCGGTCGCTGGCCGAAAGCTTGGCCAGGCGGGTCATCGAGCACTCGCCGAAGCGCCGCAGGGCGACCATGGCGATCCATTTCGGGAAGGACAGGCCATGCTGCGCGATGCAGTCGGAGGCCAGCGAGCGGCGATGCTGCTCGGTCTGATAAAGCAGATAGCTGAGATAGCTTGGCAGCGGCACGACGTACTCTTCCCCGGTGTCCTGAACTCGCATTTCGTCCCCCCGGTCGTGCGTGGGCGCTTTCATGTCACGAGGCCCTGGCCGGCGCAACTGAGGTCAGACCACCGCGACGTAAAATTGAGCGCGATCGCACCAACCGCGTCACTGGCGCGCGCCTTGAGTGCAAAAAAACCCCCGCGAGGCGGGCTCGCGGGGTCAAGGCAGGGTGGGGTCGTTCAGGGAAGGTTCGAGGGTCTCAGAGCTGGTCAGGCGTTGGCGACGGCCCGGTTGCGGGCCCGGCCGCGGCTGAGCCAGTCGTCGGGATAGGTCTCGCGCACGGTGATCGACTTGAACTGGCTGACGGGGATGCGCGCCGCATCGCCAGGGTTAAGATCGCGCGACACCGAATGGCCGGCGAACTCTTCGATGATGGTGATCACCTGGCTGCTGCCGGCGGTGTTTTCGATCAGGACCATGTTCATGGGAATCTACTCAAGGCAGGCGGTGAGGATTTGAATGGGGGTGGATCGGTCTCAGCCGAGGCGCTGCTGGATCCGTTTTTCCGGGACGCCCTGGCGGCTCCACGTCTCGATCTCGCCGGCCGACTGGAAACGACGGAAGGCGCTGCGGGCGTGCTGGTCGCAATAGGAGCCGCGCTTGGGCTTCTCGCGGCCGCAGAAGCCGAAATCGTTCTGGTCGGGGTTGCCGATCGGCCACCGGCAGGAATGGATTTCAAGACCGAGGATACCAGAGGTCGGCTCGAGGTCGACGATGATCGGCGCGGCGCGGATGACCGGCGTGCGCGCCGGCGCTATGGCGTTCGTCGGACGGGTCCTGACCGGGATTCGGCTCGGCGAGCGAACCGACGAGACGCGTGGGCGAAGGGGCGTCTCGCGAGCCGTGATGCCCAGGCGGTGGACCTTGCCGATCACGGCGCTGCGGCTGACGCCGCCCAGCTGTCGGGCCACCTGGCTGGCGCTCATGCCTTCCAGCCACAGCTTCTTCAAAACCGCAGTCCGCTCTTCGTTCCAGTCCATCTTGTTTTTCCCAACCCAAGGCGGGGCAGCCCCCCCGCCTCTTTTGGGTAGGATCATGGTTAACGGCCGTCAAATATTTATGTGCAGACCCACGGTTCGCGAATTCACCTTTCGTGAGTGGAATCATGAACGTACCAACAATTGTCGCAGCCCCCCCGTCTGAACCGTGGCGGAAGCTTGACGGCATAACGATGTTACGCAAGAAATTGTGGCTCAGAACCCAGGCTGTAATTGAATGTGGCGCGGCGTCGCATAGTTTGCGTCCAAGTGTCGCTCGAGGATTTTCATGCGCGTTTTTCACTCCGTCGCCATCGCGGCGCTCTGCGTAATTCTGGCAGCCTGTTCCAAGGATGACGGCAAGACGCAGAGCGCGTCTGGCGTCGTCCCCGCTGCCGCAGTCG
The DNA here is from genome assembly GCA_031415995.1 of Caulobacter sp. GTDB lineage: Bacteria > Pseudomonadota > Alphaproteobacteria > Caulobacterales > Caulobacteraceae > Caulobacter. The sequence continues at coordinate 52,444 of JANOSS010000028.1, forward strand.
GCCCGACCGAGGCCGAAAAGGTCGCCTTGCTGGCCACGCTTCCCGCCCCCTACAACACGGGTGACCTGGCCAATGGTCAGCGCAAGTTCGCGCTCTGCCGGTCTTGCCACACCATCGCCGAGGGCGGCCCGGCCCTGACCGGCCCCAACCTCTACGGGGTTTTTGGCCGCCAGGCCGGCGCGGTCGCCGAGTACGCCTATTCTCCGGCGATCAAGGCGGCCGGCTTTGTCTGGGACGGCGAGCATCTCGACAAGTGGCTGGCTGATCCGCGCGGCTTCCTGCCGGGAACCAAGATGTCGTTTGCGGGTCTCAAGGATCCCAAGGATCGCACTGATCTGATCGCCTATCTGAAGGTCGAGACAGGCTACAAGCCCGCGCCCTGATGATTGAGGCCGAAGCGCTGCTGACCCGGCTCTTCGAAGCCTTCAACCGCCGCGACTTCCCGGCGTTCGCGGCGGACTTGTGCGACGACATCGACTGGCCCGATCAGACCCGGGGCGGCCGTCTGCTGGGCCATGCGGCGTTGCGCGACTACTGGGACGCCAACAGCCACTCCATCCACGTGGAGGTGGCGCTTATTGCTTTCGCGCTGCAGGACGACGGTCGGGTGCGGGTCGATATCAACCAGGTGGTGCGCGGTGTGACGGGCAGTCTGTGGTCCGACATTCAGGTGCGGCAGTATTACACGCTTCGCGACGGCCAGGTTTCGCGCATGGATGTGGAACACTCCGACCAACCGCCTCCTGCGTCATGAAAACCTCGCAAGCCCGCAACCCGAAGCTCAATCGCGCTCTCGACGGCGGATGGAGGGCGCTGTGACCGGCCGAATGAACGGCCACAAGGCGGGGCGCGCCGCAGGCGCTTCAGTGGAAGCCCTGCTGAGCGGGCTCTACGACGCAATCGACCGTCAGGACATTGACGCGGTCATGGCGCTGTTCGAGCCCGACGCTCGCATCCCCGACAGTCTGGAAAGCGATAGCCTGGTGGGACATGACCAGATCCGGGCCTACTATCTGCGCCCGTTCGCGACGATCCAGGTCAGCAGTTCGCTGATCTCTACCCGTCTGATGCCCGATGACCGGATCGCGGCCTCTCTGCACGTGCAGGTGAAAGGCTCAGAAGGCGGCACGTGGGGGGAAGGCAAAGTCGAAGCGACCTACCTCTTACACGCGGTCAGGATCAGCGAGATGGTTGTCGATTCGACGGCCAGACTCTGAGATGCGTCACGAGCGATCCCTGCTGGCCAAGGCCTATGAAGCCTACAATGCGCGAAATCCCGTGGCGCTGGGGGCGTTACTGCATGAAGACGCCGAGTGGCCAAACAGCCTGGAAGGCGGGGTCCTGCAGGGCCGCCCGGCTGTTGTCGACTACTTTGCCCGGCAGTTCGACCTGATGCAGCTGGACGCCCGCCAGGTGACCGTCCGCGAAGAGCCGCCGGCCCGAATCGTGCTCGACATACAGTACGCCGTCAGAAGTCGCGACGGCCAGCTGTGGTCCGACACGCGCGCGGTGCTGGCCTACGACTTCGCCGACGGCCTGATCAGGCGCATGACGATCCTGGAAGGCCTTTAGGCCAGCAGGTCCGCGCAGGCGTCGAGCACGGCGTCCGCGTCCAGGCGATACCGGGCATAGAGGTCGGGCAGATCACCGGACTGGCCGAAGGTCTCCAGCCCCAGCGCCCGCACCCGCTGGCCGCGCACGGAACCCAGCCACGACAGTGCCAGGGGAGATCCGTCCGTCAGGGTGACCAGACCCGCGTCGCGGTCCAGCGTCGAAAGCAGCGTCTCGATCGTCGAGGCCCTCGGGGTATTCTGGGCACCCTCCCCCGTCCAGCGCGCACGTCCGCCGCGCGTCCAGTCGCGGTGCAAGAGGTCGGCCGAGGTCACAGCCAACAGGCCGACCTCGGGCATGTCTTCCGACAGGGCCTCGAACGCCGCCAGGGCCTCGGGTGCCAGGGCGCCGCTGAAGACCAGCGCCAGCCGCGCGCCCGGTGCGGGCGGCCTCAGCCAGTAGGCGCCGTCGATCGTTCCCTGCCGCCAGGCGTCATCGGCCCGCTCAGGCTGGGCGATCACCCGGGTCGAGAGCCGCAGATAGGTCGAGGCGCCGTCGGGGTCTTGAATGCGATCAAAGGCCCGGGCCATCAGGACTGCCGTCTCGTCGGCATAGGCCGGCTCGTAGGTGTCCAGCCCCGGCTGGGCCATGCCGATCACCGGCCCGTTGATCGACTGGTGCGCGCCGCCCTCCGGCGCCAAGGTCAGGCCGCTGGGGGTGGCGACCAGCAGAAAGCGGGCGTCCTGGTAGCAGGCATAGTTGAGTGCATCGAGACCACGCGCGATAAACGGATCGTACAACGTGCCGACCGGGAACAGCCGTTCGCCAAACAGCGGCGCGGTCAGGCCCAGGGCCGCCAGGACGATGAACAGGTTGTTCTCGGCGATGCCCAGCTCGATGTGCTGCCCCGTCTCGACCATCGACCACACCTGGGCCGAAGGGATGCGTCGGCGCTTGAAGACGTCCTCGTGCGCACGGCGATGGAAGACGCCGCGTCGGTTGACGAACCCGCCCAGATTGGTCGAAACGGTGACGTCGGGCGAGGTGGTCACCACCCGGCCGGAGAACTCGTCGGTGCGTCGTGAGATCTCGAACATCACCTTGCCGAACGCCGCCTGGGTGGATTGTTCGCCGCCTCCGGCGACGGCTTCCAGCAGTTCGTCGGCGCTGGGTGTCGGGATGGTCGGCGCTACCTGCTGGCGCTGGACATCGGCGGCAAAGGGCGCTCGGGCGATCAGACCCTTCAGGGCCGTGCGCTCGGCGCTGGACAGGCCCGAAAGCGGATCCCATTCCTCGCCCTCGACCACGCCCAGACGCTGGCGCAGCTCGGCAATCTGGGTCGGGGTCATCAGGCCCGAGTGGTTGTCCTTGTGGCCCTGGAACGGCAGCCGCAGGCCCTTGACGGTATAGGCGATGAAAAAGCGCGGGGAGTCGTCGTGGCTGGCGCGCTCGAAGGCCTCCAGTAGCGTCTCCAGGCAATGGCCGCCCAGCTCGGTCATCAGCTCGGCGAGATCGATATCCTTGTAGGACGCGATCAGGGCCAGGGCTGCTGCATCATCCGCCAGATCGGCCGACAGTCGCTCACGCCAAGCTACGCCACCCTGATAGGTCAGGGCCGAATAGAGGTCGTTGGGAGCCGTCTCGATCCAGATCCGCAGCGCTTCCCCGCCCGGTCTGGCAAAGGCCTCGCGCTGGCGCCGGGACCATTTCAGCGTCTCGACCGTCCAGCCGGCGGCTTCGAAGATCTCGCCATAGCGGGTGAACATCCGGTCCTGGGTGGTCGCATCCAGGCTTTGGCGATTGTAGTCGACGATCCACCAAGTGTTGCGGACATCGTGCTTGCAGGCCTCGATCAGGGCCTCGTAGATATTGCCCTCGTCCAGCTCGGCGTCGCCCAACAGCGAGATCATCCGGCCCATGGCCTCGGGCCTCACCGCCCCGCGCGCCGCCAGATAATCCTGGGCCAGCGAGGCGAAGGCGGTCATGGCTACGCCCAGACCCACCGACCCCGTGGAAAAGTCGACATCGTCGACATCCTTGGTGCGCGACGGATAGGACTGCGCGCCGCCCAGCGCGCGGAAGCGCTTGAGGTTGTCGAGGCTCTGGCGACCGAACAGGTGCTGGATGGCGTGGAACACCGGGCTGGCATGCGGCTTGACCGCCACCCGGTCCTGCGGCCGCAGCGCCTTCATGTACAGCGCCGTCATCAGGGTGGTCATCGAGGCGCATGAGGCCTGATGCCCGCCGACCTTCAGGCCGTCGCGGCTCTCGCGCAGGTGGTTGGCGTTGTGGATCGTCCACGAAGACAACCAGAGAATGCGTTCCTCGATGCGGCGAAGGAGCGCAATCTCCTGCCGCTTCGCGGTCATTGAGCCGTCAGGCATGCTTCCTCACCGGTTTATGCCGGTGAGGATTGCCCCTCACCGCTTTGTTCCCGGGCTTCATAGTCCTCGATCTGCCGCGCCGTCCACTCCGGAGACTTCGTATAGCGAGCCAGCAGGTTGTAGAACACCGGCACCACGAACAGCGTCAGCAGGGTCGCGAAGATCGCGCCCATGAAGATCACGGCGCCGATGGTCTGGCGGCTGCCGGCCCCGGCGCCGGTCCACAGCACCAGCGGCAGGGCGCCCATGGCGGTGGCGATCGAGGTCATGATGATCGGCCTCAGGCGCAGGACGGCCGCTTCGATCACCGCCTCCTTCACCTTCAGGCCCTCGTCGCGCAGCTGGTTGGCGAACTCGACGATCAGGATGCCGTTCTTGGCCGCGATCCCGACCAGGATGATCAGGCCGATCTGGCTGTAGGTGTTGACGGTCGAGCCGGTCATCAGCAGACCAAACAGCCCGCCCAGCACCGCCAGCGGCACGGTCATCATGATGACCGCCGGGTGGATCCAGCTTTCGAACTGAGCGGCCAGCACCAGGAAGACCAGCAACAGGGCCAGACCGAAGGCGACGCCGACAGCGCCGGAGGATTCCAGAAAGTCCTTTGCCTGGCCGCCCCACTTGATGCTGACGCCAGGCGTGGGCCGGGAGTCGGCCTGGTCCTGAAGGAACTTCACAGCGTCCTCTACGGTGTAACCTGGAGCCAGCTGGGCCGTCAGGGTGACGGAGCGCAGGCGGTCGACGCGCGGACGGTCGGGGGTGTCACCGCGTAGTTGGGTTGTGACAACCGTCGATAGAGGCACCAGGGTTCCCGATTGGGTGCGTACCTGCAGCTGGTCCAGGTCGGCGATGCTGCGGCGCTGCTCCAGGGTGGACTGCAGGATGACGTCGTATTCCTGGCCGTTCTTGATGTAGGTCGTGGCGCGCCGCGAGCCGAACATCGTCTCCAGCGCCCGGCCGATGGACTGGGCCGAGATACCCAGGCTGGCGGCCTTGTCCCGGTCGATCTGCACCGACAGGCGCGGCGAGGTCGGCTCGTAGTCGATACGCGGACGCGACAGGCCCGGATTGTCCTGGGCGGCTTCCAGCATGGGCTTGAGCCAGTTAGCCAGCTCCACATAGTCATTGCCGACCGCGATCAGGTCGACATTGGTGCCGCCGCCGCCGCCGCCGCCGCGCTGGAAGGCGCCGCGCACGCTGGCTACGGCTCGCACCCCGGTGATCTTGCTCAGGGTCTTGTTGAGCTCGGCGGCCACCTCGTCAGCGGTCTTGTCGCGTTCGCCCCACCCCTTCAGCACCAGCACGCCATTGCCGGTGTTGAACTGGCTCTGACCAAAGCGCGGCACTGAGATGATGGTCCGCTCTGCGACGCCGTCGGCGCGATACTTTTCCAGCTGGCGCTCAACCTCGTTGGCCGCCTTGACGGTGTAGTCAAAGCCCGCGCCCTCGGGCCCGTTGATATTGATGTCGACGCGGCCGCGATCCTCGGCAGGGACCATTTCCTTGGGCAGCATCACGAAGAGGCCGCCAGCGGCCGCCGCCAGAATGATGACCACGGCCCCGGTCGCCCAGCTGGCGGCGCGCGCAGCCAGCAGGCCTTCCAGCGAATGGCGATAGCTGTCCCTCAGCCTGCCCATCGCCCAGTCGACCTTGCGGGCCAGCCAACCGCCGCTACCCGCCGGGCGAAGCAGCTTGGAGGCCAGCATCGGCGACAGGGTAAAGGCCAGAAGGGCCGAGAACGCCACGGCTGCGGCGATGGCCACGGCCAGCTCGACGAACAGGCGGCCCGTATAACCGGGCAGGAACATCAGCGGCGCGAAGACCGAGATCAGCACGACCGTCGTGGCGACCACCGCGAAAAACACCTGACGCGTGCCGCGCAGGGCGGCCACGGGCGCGGGTTCGCCCTCATCAACCCGGCGCTGGATGTTCTCGACCACGACGATGGCGTCATCGACCACCAGGCCGACGGCCAGCACCAGGGCCAGCAGGGTCAGCAGGTTGAGCGAAAAGCCCAGCGGTGCCAGGACGATGAAGGTCGACAGGATGCAGATCGGCGCGATGATCGACGGGATCAGCGCCGCGCGCCAGCTGCCCAGGAACAGCAGGTTGACCAGGGCCACCAGGCCGATCGAGATGCCCATGGTGACCCACACCTCGTGGATCGCCTCGGCGGTGAAGACCGAGTTGTCGACGGCCTTGATGAGCTGCGTGCCAGGGGGCAGCGTCTTGTTGATCTCTGCGATCTCGGCGTCGACCACCTTGGAGATGGCGACGTCATTGGCCTGGGACTGACGGGTCAGGAAGATGCCGACCTGGTTGACCGTATTGCCGCGGAAGATCTTCCGGCGCTCGTTGGAGCCCTCCTCCACCCGTGCCACGTCACCCAGCCTGATCACAAAGCCATTGGCGTTGGCCGGCCGCAGCGGCAGGTTGGTGAAGTCCTCGGGCTTGGAATAGCTGCGGGTCACCCGGATGGTGAAGTCCTTGCTGTCGCTCTCCAGCGATCCGGCGGGCAGTTCGACGTTCTGGCTGTTGAGGGCGTTCTCGACGTCGTCGACGGTGATACCGCGCGCCGCCATGGCGCTGGGGTCCAGCCAGATTCGCATGGCGTAGAGCTGGCCGTTCAGGCCGGCCTGGGCCACGCCCGGCACGGTCGACATGCGCTCGACCAGATAGCGGTCGGCATAGTCGGCCAGTTCCAGCGGCGAAAGGCTCGTCGAAGTCAGGTTCAGAATGATGATGGGGGCGCTGTCGGCCGTGGCCTTGGCAATCTGCGGCGGGTCTGCCTGGTCGGGCAGGTTGGCCGACACCCGGCTGACGGCGTCGCGCACATCGTTGGCGGCGTCGTCCAGGTCGCGATCCAGCGTAAAGGTGATGCTGATCTGCGAGCGGCCGTCGCGCGACGACGAATTGACCCGGTCGATGCCCTGGATGCCCGAGACCTGGCGCTCGATCACCTGGGTGATGCGCTCCTCGATCACTTCAGCCGAGGCGCCGCGATAGGTGGTCGAAACCGACACGACCGGCGGATCGACATTGGGCAGTTCACGGATCGGCAGACCCGTGAAGGCGGCCAGGCCGATGACGCAGAGGAGGATCGCCGCGACGGCGGCGAAGACCGGGCGGCGGACGGAAAGATCCGAGATCATCAGTTCGCCTTGCGACCGGCGTCGCCGGGGCCAGCGCCGGGCTGCTTGCCACCTTGACCGCCGCCGATCGACGCGCCGTCCTGAACGCGGTTGAGGCCGTCGGCCACGATCTTGTCACCCGGTTTCACGCCCGCGCTGATCTCGACGAAACCGCCGGACGCCAGGCCGGTCGCGACATTGGTACGACGGGCAACCTGGCCCTTGGGGCCCTTGGCGATCAGGAACACCGAAGCCTGGGTGCCTTCGAACTGAACGGCGGCCTCGGGCACGGCGGGCGCGGTGCGCAGGCCCTGGTCGATGGCAACCTTGACCAGCATGCCAGGCTTCAGGCGACCGCCCGGATTGGGAAACTCGGCCCGGGCCTTCAGGGCCCGAGTGGCGGGATCGATCCGCGTGTCGATCTGGGCGATGCGGCCCTGGAAGGTCTCACCCGGCAGGGCGTCAGGCCGCGCCGAGATCGGCAAGCCCTGGCGCAAGGTGGCCAGATAGCGGTCAGGCACCGAGAAATCGACGCGGATCACCGAAACATCGTCCAGGCTGACAATGGCCGTGCCGGGGCTGATCAGAGTGCCGGGGGCGACATCCGAAATGCCGACGCGACCCGCGAACGGCGCACGGATCACGCGGTCCAGCTTCTGGGCCTGGGCCGAGGCGAGACCGGCGCGGGCCGTCTCGACGGCGGAAAGATACTGCTCGGCGGTGGCGCGCGGGGCGACACCGCGATCAGCCAGGGTCTTCCAGCGCTGATAGTCGCGCTCGGCCTGGGCCAGGCGCACCCTGGCCTCGGCGATGGCGGCATCCTCGCTGGCGGACTTCAGATCAACCAGCACCTGGCCGCGGGACACGGTCTGGCCATCGACAAAGTGCACGGCCGTGATCATCTCGGCGGTATTGGAAGTGATCGTCACCGACTGCAGGCCCTTGGCCACGCCAAGAACCTCGATACGGTCGGTAAAGGCCATGGACGACACGACAGTCTGGGAGACAGTCGTGGCCCGTCCGCCGCCAGGACCACCCTGGCCAGCCGCCTTTTGCCCGAACGCCAGTTTCATGCCTCCGACAACGAGCATGAGAACCACAGCGGCCAGCGCCGCCAGAAGAAAGAAATGCCTGCGGATCAAGGAAGGGACTCCAGGCGCCGAAGAGAGTCGGCGGAGGCGACAAGTTGCGGGGACATATGCCGTCACCCTAAACCCGCGTCCAGTGACAGCAGGATGACGGACCGTTTCAGTCCTGCAACACTCAAAATCCGCGCCAGATCGCCAGCACAGCGCCACGATCCCGTGCAATCTCGCGACCCGCGAGGGTTTGCCGCCAGCCAGCCTGCACGCTCCAGGCGCCGAAGCCGCGAACAACCGAAAGTTCGGCCTTTATCCAGCTGGATTTCCGGGGTTTGGCGTCCGCCTCGCCGGCATAGGTCTGGGCCATCACCAGCCAGTCGCGCGTTGGCCGAAACCCCAGGGTCGCGTCCATCCGGGTCTCGTCGGCCAGGCCAGATCGCCGCAAGCGGGCCAGTTGCAGATCCGAAAAGATTTCGCCCCTGCGGGTCGTCACAGAGCGTCCCAGAAGCAGCCGCGCCTCCAGATCCACCTCGCCCTGCCCCGGCGCCGCATAGCCGGCATTGCGGCCGACGCCGGGCTCGGCCGCGCCAATATAGATCGCCGCAACGGTTCGGGGTCGTTTGAGTACAGCGTAACGCAGCCCGATCTCGACCGGACCGCGGCCTTCATAGCGCACGAACGGGTCGCGGCCCCGGGTCAGCCCGGCCTTGGCCTGCAAGGTCAGGCGATCGGTCACGCCATGCTCGATGAACAGCGAGGCCGTCTGGTCCTCGCGCCGCCCCAGGTCTTGCACCGCGCCATTGGCGTCGAAGACCTGATCGGCCGATTGCCGTTCGACCTTGGCGATCACCTGGGTCTGGCCTTTCGACATCGGCCATGCCCCGGCCATGGCTTCGCCGCCCGTCAGGCAAAGAAAAGCCGCCGTGATCGCCAGGATCACGGCGGCTGAGCTTCGTCGACAACCGATTGTCAGTCGGCGTAGCCGGGCGACTCCCGATCCAGCTTGCGCAGGCAGCCCGGCCAGGCCAGGCCCGCGATCATGCCCAGGCCACCGCCGGTCTGACCGCGAACCTCGGCCTGGGCGTGGTCCGGCGCCATCATGACGTTGTCGCGTCCGGCCGAGAGGGCCATTACCTGCTGCTTGCACGCGCGCTCCAGGAAGAACATGCCCATCCAGCACTCGGCCGCAGTCGAACCCGCCGACAAGGTGCCGTGGTTCCGAAGCATCATCAGCTTCTTGTCGCCGAGATCAGCCACCAGCCGCTCCCGCTCGTCAAGATTGAGCGCAATGCCTTCATAGTCGTGATAGGCGAGTTGAGGCAAGACAATTAGCGCCTGCTGCGCCAGCGGCATCAGACCTTCCTTGTGGGTCGAGACCGCCACGCCCTGGTCGGTGTGCAGGTGCATGACGAAATGGGCGTCTTCCCGCGCAGCGTGGACGGCCGAGTGAATGGTGAAGCCCGCCGGATTTATGAAGTAGGTCGTCTTGTCGATGACGTTGCCGTCCAGATCCACCTTGACCAGCGCCGAGGCGGTCATCTCGCCGAAGAACACGCCATAGGGGTTGATCAGGAAGTGGTGCTCCGGCCCCGGGATGCGGGCCGAGATATGAGTAAAAATCATGTCGTCCCAGCCGTGCACGGCGACAAGCCGATACAGGGCGGCAAGATCGACTCGCGCCTGCCACTCGGCGTCGCTGACCTTGCCCTTGAGGGGGGTGCTGATGGACGTGGCTCCGTCGGCCATGGGAGGCCTCCCTAAGTTATCGTTGTTGAGTTGAGGGTCGCGCCGGGGGCTTCCGGCGTCAAGTCCGCGTCTTCACGCAAGCTCGCACTTGCCAGCCGTCTCCACACGCCCGACGGTCTTGGCAAGACGGTCTGCGGGGAATCGTCGGGCGGGAGACCTTTCAAACATGCTGACCCTTATCGGCGTCGCGGTGATCGTCGTGGGCTTTGCCCTGCGCTTCAACCCACTGCTGGTGGTCGTCGCCGCCGCCCTGAGCGCCGGAATGGCCTCGGGTCTCGGCCCGCTGGAGGTGCTGGCCGCCTTCGGCAAGGCCTTCAACACCAACCGCTATGTCAGCATCGCCTGGCTTGTCCTGCCGGCCATCGGCGTGCTGGAACGATCTGGCCTGCAGGAACGCGCCCGCATGACGATCCAGGGCCTGAAGGGAGCCAGCGCCGGCAAGCTTCTGCTGGCCTATCTGGCGCTGCGCCAGATCACCGCCGCCCTGGGCCTGACCCATGTCGCCGGCCATGCCCAGACCGTCCGCCCCCTGGTCGCGCCGATGGCCGAGGCCGCCGCCGAAAGCCAAGGCCCCGTCGACGAGGCGTCCCGCGAGCGGATCAAGGCCATGAGCGCCGCCACCGACAATATCGGACTGTTCTTTGGCGAGGACATCTTCATGGCCATAGGCTCGATCCTGCTGATCGTCGGCTTCCTCGATCAGAGCGGCATCACGGTCGAGCCGCTGCACCTGTCGGTCTGGGCCATTCCCACGGCCATCGCCGCCTTCCTGGTGCATGGCGCGCGGCTGTTGCTGTTTGACCGCAAGCCAGGGGCGACCAGGACGGGAGCGGACGCATGATCGGCCTGCCGCTGGTCTATCTCGTCGCCGGCGCCATGTTCGCCGCCTTCGCCCTGCTGAGTGCCGGCGACAGGAGCAACGCCAGGCGCTGGGGCAATGCCGCGTTCTGGGCCCTGGTCGCGGTCAGCTTTCTGCTGGGCGATCATCTGGGCGACCTGGGCAACGGGTTCCTCGTGCTGGGCCTGGCCCTGCTGGCGGGAACCGGCCAACTGGGCGTCGGCGCGCCGACCACCACAGCGCCGGAAGAGCGCCAGGCCCTGGCCGAAAAGCTGGGCGCCCGACTTTTCCTGCCGGCGCTTGTCATCCCCCTGATCACGCTGATCGGCACCTTCGCCCTCAAGGCCATGACCCTGAACGGCGTCCCGCTGGTCGAGGCCAGACACGCGACCCTGATTTCTCTGGCCCTGGCCGCGATCGTGGCCGCCATCCTGGCCCAGGCCCTCTTCAAGCAGCCGCCCTCCTCGCCGCTGCAGGAAGGTCGCCGCCTGATGGACCTCGTCGGCTGGGCGGCGCTGTTGCCGCAGATGCTGGCGGCGCTCGGCGCGGTGTTCGCCCTGGCCGGCGTAGGCCAGACCATCGGCGAACTGACTGTGGCCTGGACGCCGGTCGACAGCCGCTTCGCCGTCGTCGCAGCCTATTGCCTGGGCATGGCCGGCTTCACCATCCTGATGGGCAACGCCTTTGCGGCCTTTCCGGTGATGACCGCAGGCATCGCCCTGCCCCTGGTGATCGGCCGGTACGGCGGAGACCCGGCCGTGGTCTGCGCCATCGGCATGCTGTCGGGCTTCTGTGGCACTCTGCTGACGCCACTGGCCGCCAACTTCAACCTTGTGCCGGCGGCCCTGTTGCAATTGAAGGACCGCTACGGCGTGATCCGCGCCCAGGCGCCGACCGCCGTCCTCATGCTGGTCATCAACATGGTCCTGATGAATGTCCTCGCCTTCAGGGTCTAGCGCGCCCAGTCCTGTCCCTCCGAGTCCGGCCCGCCCAAGCCTTGCCCAGTCCACGGCGTCACGGTTCGCCAAGATCGCCCTGGGCCACATCGCGCGCGAGTATCCCAACAAACTGGACCATGTGCTGGCCGGCGACGCCGACGCCCGCACGCCCCGCGACCTGCACCCGATCTTCTTTGGCAGTTTCGACTGGCACTCTTGCGTCCATGGCTACTGGCTCTTGGCCACCCTGTTGCGGGCCCGCCCCGAGATGGCCGAGGCCGAGACGATCATCGCCCTGTTCGATGACGCCTTCATCGAGGAAAAGGTCACCGCCGAGATCGCCTATCTGGCCCGTCCCGAAAGCCGGGGCTTCGAGCGGCCCTATGGCTGGGCCTGGAGCCTGATGCTGCAGGCCGAACTGATGCGGCACAGGGATCGTCCCTGGGCCGCCCGCCATGCGCCGCTGGCCAGGATGTTCGTCGAGCGGTTCGAGGCCTTCCTGCCGCTGGCCGACTATCCGGTCCGTGCGGGCGTTCACACCAACACGGCCTTCGCCCTGGTCCTGGCCTCGGAATATGCCGACATGACGGGCAACGCCGTCTTCCGCCAGCTCCTGACGACCAAGGCGATGATCTGGTATGGCCAGGACGCCGCCTGTCAGGCCTGGGAGCCCTCGGGCGACGATTTTCTCTCGCCGGCCCTGATCGAAGCCGAGGCCATGCGCCGGCTGCTGCCGCGCGAAACCTTCGAGATCTGGTTCGTGCGTTTCCTGCCCGACCTGGCCGCCAGGCAGCCCGTGACCCTGTTCACGCCGGCCCGGGTCAGCGATCGCACCGACGGCAAGATCGCCCATCTCGATGGCCTGAACCTGTCGCGCGCCTGGTGCTGGCGCACCCTCGCCGGGGCCTTGCCGGAGCTTGATCCCGCCAAGCCGCTGGTCATCAACGCCGCCATGGCCCACCTGTCAGCCGCCGTACCGCACGTAGCCGGCGACTATATGGGCGAGCACTGGCTGGCGACCTTCGCGATGCTGGCCCTGACCAACGGCTGAACGCTCTCTCCGGAACCCCAGACCCGGTAGCGCCACTCGCGATTTTACAGTGTTTAACTTTTCGCTTCGGGCGACCGGCATTAACGCTACCATGCAAATCTTGGACAAGGCTCAGGGATTGGCGTCCCATTTATAGTAAGATCGAGTGCCTCCATGCGGTTTGATGCTTTCAGCGACGACGCCAAATCCTATCAAAGGATCGAAGTGATCGAGGCGTCCACCGGCTGGGTGGTCTCGAAAGAAGGCCGCACCATGGGCCGGTTTCAAGACGTTGAAGCCGCCTACAAGAACGCCTTGGCGATCTGCGACGCGCTGTTCGACGCGGGCGTGCGCGCTTGCGTCAGGCAGTCTCCATCCCTGCACGCCTGAGGCCGTCCGGCAGCCGCCGCACCGTACGTGGCCGGCGACCATGTGAGCGAGCACTGGCTGGCGACCTTCGCGATGCCGGCCCTGACCAACGCATAGGTCGCGCCCTGCAAGCCCCCGCGATGCCGGTGGTCCGGGCCAAGGCAAGCGCTATCTCAACACCCTCATTTTGAGGCCTTAGAACTGGTCTGGACTCGGCAAAGCTGTCTATCTTTCTAGAACGCATGCGCCAATGCGCGGTGTGGTCGGCCGTTCGTGGCCGAAGGGATGGCCATGAAGCGCACCTCTTCCAGACCTCTTCAGGTTTGGCCGCTGACAGTCCTGGCGATGACGGCGATCGTCCTGCTGGCCGTCAGCCTTGTGCTGGGAGCCCGTCAGGTCGACCTGCGGGTTCGCCTGCACGAAGAGTTCCTCGTTCGTCAAGGCATCCGGGCCGAGACTCAACAGACCTTGAATGCGCTGATCGCGCAGACGGTCTGGGATGATGCGGTTGTGAACCTGGACAACAGGCTCAACGCCACCTGGGCCAACGACCAAATCGCGACCTACCTCCAACAGAGCATCGGCCCTTGGAACTTTGTCTTGGTAGACAGCGATGACAAGGCGGTATGGGGCAGTGGCCACACAGCGCCCCTGTCTGCGACCGATCTTGCCGAGCTCCGACATCGGGCCAAGCCGATCATTGCCGAGATCCGTCAACAGGAGGCGGCGCGCCGGGCGGCTCCAGGCGGGGCCGTGATGGCCGACAACAGGCCCCAGAAGGCCATCGTCACATCTCAGGTCGAGATGCGCGATGGTCGGCCCTATTTGTGGATCGCAAGCCTGGTGCAACCAGATTTTGGCAAGGCCAAGCCCGCCAAGGCCAAGGCCGCCATCGTGATCGGCGGCGACTTCATCACGCAGGCCCGAATGGACTTGCTGGCGCAGCGCTACAAGCTCCAGCAGTTTCGGTTCGAACCGGGGGGCGGGAAGGTCGGACCCGACGAGGCAAGCACGACCTTCGCCTCGTACCCGGGCGCCACACCCGTCGCCCTTGTATGGCATCCAGAACGGCCTGGCGCCGATCTTCTTCAGCAGTCGCTCTGGATGATCTGCGGCGTGGTCGTCGTTCTGGCTGCCCTCGCGGGTCTGATGTCCTACAGCACCAGGCGCGCAGCCCGCAGCCTCCTCGAAAATCACCACGCCCAGGCCGAATTTCTGGCCAATATGAGCCACGAACTCCGAACGCCCTTGAATGGCGTGAACGCACTGTCCGAAGCCCTGGCCAAGACTGCTCTGACGGCCAGCCAGCGCGAGATGGCCGACACCATCCACAAGTCCGGGCAGATGCTGAGCCGATTGTTGGCGGATATTCTCGACCTGGCCCGCATCGACGCAAAAGGTCTGTCACTGGAGCCAGAGCCCTTCCTGTTGAGCGGGGCGGTCAAGTCGATCGCCGACATCATGGCCCCGCGAGCGCGGGAAAAAGGCCTTGAGCTTCAGCTGGACCTCGATCCTGCAACGGAGGTCTGGGTCATGGGCGACGCTGTCCGCCTGGCCCAGGTTCTGACGAACCTGTTGTCAAACGCGATCAAATTCACCGAACAAGGCCACATCCGACTGTCGGTGCGGGCCGCCCCCGAAGACCCGGCCAGCGGCTGGCGCTTTAGCGTCCAGGACACGGGCGTAGGATTCGAGCCCTCACAGCATGAAGCCATCTTCAAACGCTTCCAGCAGGCAGACGGCAGCGTCACGCGCCGCTTCGGGGGGACGGGGCTTGGCTTGGCGATATCCCGCGAACTCGCGGAGATGATGGGGGGGCGCCTGACCGCCGAGGGGCGCCCGGGCGACGGCGCGATCTTCAGGCTCGACATGCCGCTTCCTGAAACGGACGCTCGTCCTTCTCAGGTCGTCGCGCACGATGTGACGCCCGACGTCGAGATCGCCGAGGAGCACACGGCCACCCGCGTCCTGGTCAGTGAGGACCATCCGATCAATCGCCTGGTGATCGAGACGCTGCTCAGCGAGTTGGGCATGAACGTACTGTCCACCGAAAACGGGCTTGAAGCGTGCGAGGCCTTTGAGTCCCAGGCGTTCGACCTCATCCTGATGGACATGCAGATGCCCGTGATGGACGGCCTGACGGCGATCCGCAGGATCCGGCGCTACGAAATCGACCGTGGTCGTCCGCCAACGCCGATCATCATGATCACCGCCAACGCGCTACCTGAACACAGGGCGGCCGGGATGGAGGCAGGGGCAGACATATTCATCACCAAGCCTCTCAGCGCCAACACCTTCTTTGGCGCCGTCAGCACCCTAAGGACGCCGGCCTAGACCCGTCCTCGGGCTCAGTCCCCGCGGTCGCCCTTCATCAGCCGGGCCTTGTCGCGCTGCCAGTCGCGGGCGGCCTCGGTCTCGCGCTTGTCGTGGTTCTTCTTGCCCTTGGCCAGGCCGATCTCAAGCTTGGCCAGCCCCTTCTCGTTCCAGTAGAGCTTGAGCGGGATAAGGGTGCGGCCATCGCGCTGGACGGCGCCGATCAGCTTCTCGATCTGCTTCTTGTGCAGCAGCAGCGTGCGATGGCGGCGCGGCTCGTGGTTGAAGCGGTTGGCGTGGCCATAGGGCGGAATGTCGGCATTGATCAGCTTGATCGTCCGCCCTTCCACCGAGGCGTAGGATTCGGCGATATTGGCCCGGCCCACCCGCAACGACTTGACCTCGGTGCCGGTCAGCATGATGCCGACCTCGAAGACCTCTTCGATGAAGTAGTCGTACCGGGCGCGCCGGTTCTCCGCGATGGGCTTGGTCATCAGACCAGACCCGCCTCGCGCATGGCCTCCAGGATCGCCGGCTTCACCGCCTCATTGCACGGCGCGATCGGCAGGCGAACGTCGGGCTCGCACAGGCCCAGATGGGCGATGGCGAACTTGGTCGGGGCGGGCGAGGAATCCAGGAACAGCGCCTTGTGCAGCTTGATCAGGCGATCCTGGCCATAGAGCGCGGTCTCCCATTCACCCTTCAGGCAGGCGTTGATGAAGGCCGAGCAGGCCTCGGGCGCGACATTGCAGGTCACCGAGATCACCCCATGGCCGCCATGGGCCATGTAGCCCAGGGCCGAAGGATCATCGCCCGACAGCATCACCCAGTCGGGGCCGCACAGGATGCGCTGCATGCTGGCGCGGGCCAGATCGCCGGTGGCGTCCTTGACGCCGATAATGTTGGGCAGCTTGGCCAGACGCGCCAGGGTCTCGTTGGAGATGTCGACGCTGGCCCGGCTTGGGACATTGTAAACCAGCACCGGCAGTTGGACGGCGTTGTTGATCGCCTCGTAGTGGCGATACAGGCCTTCCTGGCTGGGACGGTTGTAATAGGGCGTCACGACCAAAGCCGCGTCGGCGCCCACCGCCTTGGCGTGCTGGGCCAGTTCGATGGCCTCGTCGGTCGAGTTGGAGCCCGCGCCGGCGATCACCGGAACTCGACCCTTGACGGTCTGCACGCACAACTCGACCACCCGCTTGTGCTCGTCGTGGCTCAGGGTCGAGGTTTCGCCGGTGGTGCCGACGGGCACGACACCGTGCACGCCGCCTGCGATCTGGCGCTCGACGAGGGCCACGAAGGCCGCTTCGTCCAAGGTGCCGTCTCGGAAGGGCGTAATCAGAGCGGGAATAACGCCCTTGAACGGAGAATGGACCATAACTTGCAATTTGCCGTGAGAAGGGCGCCGCGAAGGTTGCGGCCAGACGATGGGAGCGGACAATATGTCGCCGCCCCGCCGTCCCGCAACCGGTGCGTCGGAGCAGGCAGCGGTTTGATGGGCCAAGCCCCAAGGGTCAAGCCCTTGAGGCCTCAGAAAAACCGTTCCTTAGGTGTCTTCGGGCCTGATGGATCGCATAAGCGGCTGTCGGTTCGATTCGACGGTGCGTGAAGGAGAACGGGTTTTGGCTTCAGTGTTGCATCGGATCATGTTCGGAGGCGCCGGTCTGGTGCTGCTCGGCAGCGTCGCGGGCGCCCAGACGTCCGGTCCGGTCCCCTACCAGCCGTCATCGACGCCCGCCCTGGTCACCACCCCGCCGACCGCCATTCCCGGAACGGTCTCCGACGTCGAGGC
Source organism: Caulobacter sp. (assembly GCA_031415995.1). Classification (GTDB taxonomy): domain Bacteria; phylum Pseudomonadota; class Alphaproteobacteria; order Caulobacterales; family Caulobacteraceae; genus Caulobacter. The sequence continues at coordinate 69,618 of JANOSS010000028.1, forward strand.
CGAGAACCTGCGCATGGCGCTGGCCGGCGCCAGGAGCGGTGACATTTCGCGCGCCCGCATGGCGATGAGCAGCCTGCAAGACCCCATTGCCCGCAAGATCGCCCTCTGGGCCCTGGTCGACAGCTCAGCCGAGGCCATGAGCTTCTTCGAACTCGATTCCGCCCGCCGCGACCTGGCCGGCTGGCCCAGGGCCGGGCGCCGCGAGACCGCCGCCGAAAAGCAGCTGTCGGTCTCCGGCCTCAGCCCCGCCCAGATCATCGCCTGGTTCGGCGGCGGCCAGCCCGCCACCGCCGAAGGCGCCATGGCCCTGGCCTCCGCCTATCAGGCCAGCGGTCGCAACCAGGAAGCCGTTGAGCTGATCCGCCGCACCTGGCGCGACAGGGTGTTCGAAGCCGACGCCCAGCGCAGCATGGCCGCGCGGTTCGCGGCAATGCTGACCGCCGACGACTATGCCCGCCGCGCCGATATCCTGCTGTATGGCCAGCAGGGCCCAGCGGCGCGCGAGCTGGTCGACCTGCTGCCCGCCGATCAGCAGACCGCCGCCCGCGTCCGCATCGCCTTCCGCCAGAACGCCGCCGGTGCCACATCGATGTTCGAGACCCTGGGGCCCGGCGATCAGGCTTCCCCTGGCGTGGTGTTCGAGCGCGCCGCCTATATGCGTCGTCGCGGTCTGGACAGCTTCGCCCTGCAGCTGGTTCGCGATTTCCCCTCGCCGCCTCCGACCGACGAAGCCGCCACCGCGATCTGGAAGGAACGCCGGGCGCTGGTCGTGTCGGCCCTGAAAACCGGCGACAGCGGGGGCGCCTATGCCGCCGCCGCCAATACCGGCCTGAGCGTCGGCGCTGACGCCGCAGAGGCCGAGTTTTATGCGGGCTGGATCGCCCTGGCCCGTCTAAGGCAGCCCGACGCGGCCGCTCGCCACTTCGCCGCCATCGCCGCCATCGGCGCCTCGCCGATCACCAAGGGCCGCGCGCTCTACTGGCAGGGCCGCGCGGCAGAGGCCCAGAACGACCCCATTGCCGCCCAGTCCTTCTATGCCGAGGGTGCCCGCCACATCACCACCTTCTACGGCCAGCTGTCCGCCGAGAAGGCGGGCCTGACCGAGCTCAAGCTCGAGCGCGACCCGATCGTCACCCAGGCCGACCGCGCCCGCTTCCACGGCCGCGAACTGGTGCGCGCCGCGCGGATGCTGGCCGATATCGGGGCCAAGGATCAGTTCCGCTCGCTGGTGCTGTTCATCGACGACAACCTGCCCAACGCCGAGGAAACGGCCCTGCTGGTCGACTTCGCGCGCGGCTATGGCGACCAGGACCTGGCCATGCGCGCCGTGCGTACGGCGGCCCAGCGCGGCTTCATCCTGCCCGAGCGTGGCTATCCCCTGCTGGACCACCACTTCACGCCGGGTCCGGGCGCGGCCGAGACCGCCTTCGTCTATTCGATCTCGCGCCAGGAGAGCAATTTCGACCCCAATGCGCGCTCGGGCGTCGGCGCTCGGGGCATGATGCAGTTGATGCCGCCCACAGCCGCCATCGTGGCCCGCCAGCTGGGTGAGCGCCATTCGGTCGACCGCCTGTCGGACCCCTCTTACAACATGCGCCTGGGCTCGACCTATCTGGGCGACATGGTCGAAAACTTCAGCGGTTCCTACATCATGGCCGCCGCCGCCTACAACGCAGGTCCGGGCCGCCCGGCTGCATGGGTCACCCAGTGCGGCGACCCGCGCGGCGCCACGACGGACCCGCTCGACTTCATCGAATGCATCCCGTTCTCGGAAACCCGCAATTATGTGATGCGGACCCTGGAAACGACCATGGTCTATCGCGCACGTCTCAATGGCGGGACCACGCCGCTGACCCTGTCTCGGGAACTGAAGCGCGGCGGCTATGTCTATGCGCCGTCGGTGGCCCAGGCCTACGCGCCCTCGACCCAACCCTGAACCTGCAGCCGGCGGGCGGCCAACACGGGCCCCGCCGGCGTTTCCACCAGCGCGCCATCCAGTCTGAATACCCGCGCCAGGATCTCGGGCGACAGGGCCTCAGCGGGCGCGCCCTCCGACACGATGCGTCCGCCGTTGATCACTGCCAGACGGTCGCAACAGCGTGCCGCGAGGCTGAGGTCGTGCAGCGTCACCACCACGCCTGCGCCGGCGGCGGCCTCGGCGCGCAGCAGATCGAGGGTCAATAGCTGGGCGTCGGGATCAAGGCCCGCGATCGGCTCGTCGGCCACCAGCAGCGGCGCGCGCGTGGTCAGCAGCCGCGCCAGCAAGACCCTGGCCCGCTCGCCACCCGACATGTCGAGCACGCCGCGCGTCGCCAGCTCGGCCGCACCGACCCGCGCCAGACGCTCGCGCGCGACGTCCAGGGCCTGAGCGTCCGGCAGATCGACTGCGCCCAGGCTGGCGACCCGCTCGGCGGAAAGATTCCAGGCCAGCCGGCGATCCTGAGGCAGATAGCCCACGCGCGCAGCGCGGGCCTCGGCGCTCAGGGCCTCGAGACGCTGATCGCCCAGCCGGACCTCACCTTCCTGTCTGGGCAACAGGCCAAGGCCCGCCCGCAACAGGCTGGTCTTGCCGGCGCCATTGGGGCCGACCACGCCGACGACCTCGCCGGGGCTGACGACCAGGCTGGCGGCGTCCAAGACCCGCTTGCCGCCCTGAAACGCGCTGACGCCGCTGAGGGTCCAGGCCGCCGTCATGCCCGCCAGCTCCGCGACGCCCGCCAGGCCAGCAGCGCGAAGGCCGGCGCGCCGAACAGGGCCGTGACTACGCCCAGTTTCAGTTCCTGATCGGTGGGTGCAACGCGCGCCGCCAGATCGGCCAGCACCAGCAGCAGGGCGCCGGCCAAGGCCGAGGGCCACAGGATCTGTCGCGGATCGTCCTTCACCAGCACCCGCACCATGTGCGGCGCGGCCAGGCCGACAAAGCCGATGACCCCTGCTGCAGCCACGGCGGCTCCGGTCAGCAGCGCCGCGCCGGCCACAGCATAGACCCGCAGGCGTGACATGGGCAGACCCGACATCGCGGCCACCTCCTCGCCCAGGGTCAGCATGCGCAGGCCCTGCCCCGCCTTCAGGCACAGGACGGCGCCGATCGTCATGGGGACCAGCGCCCTCAGGCTATCGGTCCAGTCGCGGTTCTCGACCGACCCCATCAGCCAGGCCAGGACCTCGGCGATGGCGACCGGCGACGGTGCCAGATTGAACACCAGAGCGGTCAAGGCCCCGCCGAAGGCCGAGATGGCCACGCCCAGCAGGATCAGGGCCTCGGGCTCGCGAAGACGTGCGGCAATGGCCACCACCGCCCCGCCGGCGACCAGCGCGCCCAGCAGAGCCGCCATTTCAATGGCACCCGGAACCGCCGCCAGGCCGCCGGCGATGGCCAGGGCCGCGCCCAGCCCCGACACCGCCGAGACGCCCAGCACGCCCGGATCGGCCAAGGGATTGCGCAGCAAGCCCTGCATGGTCGCGCCCGCCAGGCCGAGGGCGGCACCCACCAGCGCAGCCATGGCAACACGCGGCGCACGGATGGTCCACAGCACCTCGCCGGGCGGTGAGCCTGGATGTGCGATGGCTTGAGCATACTGGCCGAGCGCCAGCGGCGTTTCGCCCAACAGCACGGCGGCGACGGCGGCGAGCACCAGCAGGCAGACCATGGCAAGGCAGAGGCGAAGCAGGCTCATCGCGCGGTCCGCGCTTGAGCCAGCTGCGCGACCCCATCAGCCGCAAACCAGGCGGGACATCCCACCACCGCGCCAGACAGGGAAGCGATCGTGCGGTCTCCCGTCGCCCGCCTGAGCGCCGCGTGACGCCCGGCGCCCCAGCGGTCGGAGCCCGCGCGGGTCAGGTCAAAAAAGCCCAGCACCACCGCGCGCGGCGGCGTCATCACCAAACTCTCCAGCGGCACGGGGCTGAAGAAGGGCGCCGCACTGGCGTTCGACAGGCCCGAAGCCCTCAGCATGGCGTCGATCAGGGTGCCGCTGCCCGCCGTGTAGCCGCCCGGAGTCAGATAGAGGCCGCTTTCCCCCTGCCAGGCCCCGGCCGAGGCCTTGAGCTGGCCGTCCATGCGCGCGATGAGCGCCTCGCCGACGGGCTTGCGGTCGAGGGCGGCGGCGACGCGTCGGACATTGGCGCGCACCGCTTCGAAATCGGCGGCGTCATCGATCCTGACCGTGCGGACGCCGCGTCGATCCAGCGCCGAGACCAGCCGGGGGTCGCCACCCCAATGGCGCACCACGACCTGTGGCTTCGCTGCGACAAGACTCTCGACCGTGGCGCGTCGAAGCGGCAGCCCAATCGAAGCCTTGCGCATATAGGAATCCGGCGCGCCGGCGCGATGCGACAGGCCGACGATCGCCTCCCGAGGGGCCAGTGCCAGCACATACTGATCGGCGCAGGAATCAAGCGACATCACCCGCGGGCTCGCCGCGACGGCCAACGGCGGGAAAACCATCGCTACGGCGACAGCGCCAAGCAACCGGACGATCGACACGGGTCAGTCCGTGACCAGGCCGTACAGCAGGCCATCCAGCATGACGCCCATCAATTCCTCGGAGGAAGACCATGTACGATTCGGCTTGGTGATCAGCAGCGACACCAGACCATGGCACCCTGCCCACAGCACTTCGGCAGCGCTCTGCGCCGTGCCCGACCTTAGACGACCGGCGGCGGCGATCTCGCGGAAGGGTTCGCTGAACTTCTCGAAGCAGCGATCCCCCAGCTCCAGGGTGCCGGCCTGCTTCTCCACCGAAATGCTGGCGCCGGAGCCACAGAACACCAGCTCATAGGTGTTGGGGTTCTCCAGCGCGAAACGCATATAGGCCTCCAGCATCAGCCGGACCCGCGAAACGGGGTCGATGGGCCGACCGCCGATATCGGTATTGAGGTTCAGGAGCCGCTCGATCGCGCCATCGCTGATCTCCAGCAGGATCTGATCCTTGTCGCGAAAGTGCATGTAGAGGGCCGTGGACGACACGCCGACCGCGTCCGCGATCTTGCGGATGGTCGCGCCGGCATAGCCCTCGGCGATGAAAATCTTTTCAGCGGCCGCAAGGATTTCGCCGCGACGCAAGTGCCCGTCGCCTTTCGGCTTGCGGGCGGACTTATGCGGCTTCTTCAAAACAAGCGTCACGGCCAGCATTTCCCCTGCGTTTCCCCTAACTCCGATACTAAACGGGAATCACCCAGCCGTCGCAAGGCGACACGACATCAAACCTAAAACGCGCGTTTTTCTATTTGACATCCATGGGTTGCATTGGCTTTAGTGATCACCCGAAGACCGAGCGAACCGGCCGGGGGGCGACATGGCGCGCGAAGAACGGAGCGTCGCTTCCAAGGAGGCGTTGACGGCCATGGCTGTCATCGTCGGGGACGCCACGCACGCAGCCCCGGAGGTCACGAACGGCGCCGGCCTCGCCTTCGGAAAACGGCGGCGATCGACTATAGTCGCCGTGTTGTGCGGCCTTCTGGCGATCGGGGCGCTGTCGCCCGGTCACCTGCTGCAAGGCGTCTACTGGCTGTTCTATAGCGTCTTCGTAGCCGGTGCCTCCGTTCGACTGGCCGCCCTTCTGACGACGCCCTGCAAGCGCGTCTGCCCGGCGCTGGCCGACCATGACCTGCCGCACTACACGCTGATCGCGCCGCTCTACCACGAAGCCGAGGTGGCTGGCGAACTGGTCGCCAACCTCACTCGACTGGACTATCCGCGCGACCGCCTGCAGGCGCTGATCGTGCTTGAGGCCGACGATCTGGCGACGCGTTTGGCGCTTCACGCCCTGGAGCTGCCGTCCTTTGTCCAGGTGCTGGTCGCCCCGCCGGGCCAGCCGCGCACCAAGCCTCGGGCCTGCAATGTCGGCCTGGGGTTGGCCAAGGGAACGCTCGTTGTCATTTACGACGCAGAGGATGCTCCCGATCCGTTGCAACTGCGGGAGGCGGCGGCGCGGTTCGCGGCGGGGCCGGCTGATCTGGCCTGCCTGCAAGCGCCCTTGCGGGTGGAAACGCCGCGCCACCTGGCCTTCATCGCCGAGCAGTTCAGACTGGAATACGCCGCCCTCTTCCAGGTTCTGCTTCCCGCCTATGCGCGCTGGGGCCTGCCCTTCCCGCTTGGCGGGACCAGCAATCACTTCAAGATCTCGGCCCTGCGCGCGGTTGGCGGATGGGACGCCTATAACGTGACCGAGGACGCCGACATCGGCTTTCGCCTCGCCTGCGCGGGGTATCGACTGGACGTGATTGAGCGTCCCACCCTGGAGACAGCGCCGACCTCGCTGAGCCAGTGGGGCCCGCAAAGAGCGCGATGGATCAAGGGCCATCTGCAAACCCTCGCCGTTCACGTACGGGGAGCAACGGGGCGAAACCCCCGCACCCTGCTGGCCCTGATCGTGACCCTGGGCCTGCCCATTGCCGCCTCCAATCTGCATGCCCCGGCCATGATGATCGCCGGTGTGGGGGCGGCCGTGAACTGGATGGCCGATGGCGAGCTGTCGGTGACCATCGCCGACCTCGCGCTTTACATGTTCGGCTGGAGCGTTTCGGCGGTCTGCGCGGCCGTCGGCCTGATGCGGTCGGGCGACCGGCCGCGCTTCCTGCATCTGTTTGGCATGGTGGGCTACTGGATGATGTGGGTCTTCGCCTCGCCCCGCGCCGTGTGGCAATTGTTCTTCGCGCCGTACCGCTGGGACAAGACCTCTCACACGCCGCGCACTGGACGGCCAACACCCTGAAAGCGTATGGGCGAGACGATGAGCCCGACGATCGCCCCCGCCCCCATCGTGATGCGCACCACCGGCTGGAGCGACTACGCCCTGCTGGACAGCGGCAATGGCAAGAAGCTGGAACGCTATGGCCCCTACACGGTCGTGCGCCCCGAGCCGCAATGCTTCTGGTCGCCGCGCCTGCCGGCCAAGGCCTGGGAGGACGCCGATGCGATCTTCGACCCCTCCGACGAGGACGAGGCCGGTCGCTGGCGCTTCAAGGGCAAGCCCATCGAGAAGTTCCCGCTCGCCTGGGGCGAGGCGAAATTCCACGGCCAGTTCACACCCTTTCGGCACCTGGCCTTCTTCCCCGAACAGGCCGCCAACTGGGCCTGGCAGGACCAGCGCGTTCGCGCCTTCGCCAAGACATCAGGTCGCCAGCCCAAGATCCTGAATTTGTTCGGCTATACCGGCGTGGCTTCATTGGTCTGCGCCGCCGCCGGCGCGGCCGTGACCCATGTGGACGCCTCGAAGAAGTCGGTGGGCTTCGCTCGCGAGAATGCCACCCTTGCCGGGCTCGAAGACAAGCCGATCCGCTGGATTGTCGAGGACGCCCGCAAGTTCGTGGCCCGCGAAGTACGGCGCGGCAATGTCTATGACGGCATCATCCTGGACCCGCCCAAGTTCGGGCGCGGCGCCGACGGCGAGGTCTGGCGGCTGTTCGAGGACCTGACCGAGCTCACGGCCAACTGCGCGCAGCTGCTGTCCGACGACGCCTCGTTCCTGCTGATGAACGCCTATGCCGCCCGCGTCTCGGGCGCGGCGATGTCGGGCCTGCTGGCCCAGGTGCTGGATGGTCGCAGCGGCGTCATCGATTGGGGCGAGCTCTCCTTGGTCGAGGAAAAGGGCGACCGCCAGATCGGCCTGTCGTTCTTCGCCCGCTGGTCTTCGCAAGACAGCCTTGGGGAAGGGTGAGCAAGATGAACACCCTCAACCCTGCAAAGACCGTCACCTCGCTCTCCAACAACACCGTCAAGGCCGTCCGCGCCCTGCACATGCGCAAGGAGCGCGAGGAGAGCGGCCTGTTCCTGGCCGAGGGCCTGAAGATCGTCATCGAGGCGATCGACTGCGGTCATGCGCCCAAGATCATCATGTACGGGCGCGACGCCGCCGACCATCCGATGCTGCAGAAGGCCTCGCAGGCCTGCCTCAAGGCCGGCGGAGAAGTCATTGAGGTCAATCGGGAAATCCTCGAGAAGGTCTCGCGCCGCGACAACCCTCAGGCCGTGGTCGGGGTGTTCAAGCAGGTCTTCACGCCGCTAAGCGCCATCGTGCCGCAAAGCGCGCCGTGCTGGGTGGCCATGCAGGCCGTACGCGACCCGGGCAATCTGGGCACCGTGATCCGCACCGCCGACGCGGCCGGCTGCGGCGGGGTGATCCTGGTCGGCGACTGCGTCGATCCCTATTCGGTCGAGGGCGTGCGGGCGACCATGGGCTCGATCTTCGCGGTCAAGATCGCCAAGGCCACGATCCAGGAGTTCCTGGCCTGGCGCGAAACCTGGCCCGGCTCGGTGGTCGGCACCCTGCTGACCGCCACGGTCGACCACAAGAGCGCCGACTATGTGAAGCCGGCGCTGATCCTGATGGGCAATGAGCAACAGGGCCTGCCGCCCGAACTGGCGGCGGCGTGCGACGTCAACGTCAAGATCCCGATGCGGGGCCGGGCCGATAGCCTGAACCTGTCGGTGGCGACGGGGATCATGATCTATACGGTGACGGGGTAGAAATCCTTTCTCTGAAGAGGGAGGCGGCCGGCGGCCGGTGGGGGAAGACCGCACCGAGTCCGCAGCACTTCCCCCTCCGTCGGCTTCGCCGAAACCTCCCCGCCAGGGGCAGGACTTACGTCCCCCGAGGCTTGGCCCGCGTCGTCGGTGCGGCGGCCGCCGGGTCATCCGGCCAGACATGGCGGGGATAGCGGCCCTTCATTTCCACCTTGACCTCGCGCCATGAGCCCTTCCAGAACCCGGGCAAATCCCGCGTGATCTGGATCGGCTTGTGGCCGGGCGACAGCAGCGACAGCACCAGCGGAATCTTGCCGCCGGCGATGCTGGGATGCTCGGTCAGGCCGAAGAGTTCCTGCACGCGGATGTCGATGCGCGGCCCGGCCTCGGCGGCGTAGTCGATGGCGACCGTGGTGCCCGTCGGGGCCTTGAAGCGGGCCGGCAGGGCCGCGTCGATCTTCTGCTGGAGACCCCAGCGGATCAGCGAGCGGATCGCGCCGTCCAGCGCATTCTCATCCAGCGCCGACAAGGACGAGCGGCCATGCAGCAGCGGCTCCAGCCATTCGCTGAGGCGTTCGAGAAGCGCAGCGTCGGAGAGGTCGGGCCAAACCTCGCCGTCCAGGCCGCGCAGAAAGGCGACGCGATCGCGCAAACCCTGAACGCCATCGCCCAGCCGCAGCGCCGCCAGGCCTTCAGAGCGAACCTGGTCCAGCAATGCGCTGGCGATCAGGGCCGGGTCAGGCTTGTCGATCAGCCGCTCCTCCAGCACCAGCTTGCCCAGTCGCAGGAGGCGCTTGGCGCGGACCTTGCCGCCGGGGCCGGTCTCCAGGCGGTCCTCGGCGGTGAGCCGGTCGGCAAACGCCTCGCGCAGGGCAGCTTCTTCAACGGCGGCGGCCAGCAGTATGCGGTCACGGCTTTCGCCGCCGCCCAGCTCGCCCACGGCCAGCCAGGTCTCGCGAGCCAGGGGATCAGTCGGCTCCATATAGACGCCGCGCCCGCCGGCCAGTTGGAACTCGCCCGGCTTGCCGCGCGCCCGGGCCACGCGCTCGGGATAGGCCTCGGCCAGCATCAGCCCCTCGTCCAGCGGCGTCGCGCCCGAGGGCTTGCCCGCCGCGCGCGCCCAGCGATCGGCCAGGGCCTGGGCGTCCTTGGCGCGGGGCGAGCGGTCGCGACCCAGGCTTTCCAGGCGTCGACGCAGGTCGACCTCCCGACCACCCAGCCCCTGCTCGGTCAGCAGGGCGGCGACCTCGGCTCCACGCCGGGCTTGGCCCGAGGCGGCGGCGCGGACCACCATGTGGGCGATGCGCGGCGGCAGGGGCATCTCGGCCAGGGCCTTGCCGTGGGCTGTGAGGTCGCCGTGGGCGTCCAGTGCCTGAATCCGCTGCAGCAGGGTGCGCGCCTCGGCAAAGGCAGCCACCGGCGGCGGGTCCATGAAACACAGGCCCGAGGCGTCGCGGGCTCCCCAGCGGGCCAGGTCGAGCGCCAGACGCGACAGGTCGGCCTCGAGGATTTCCGGACGGGCGAAGGCGGGCAGCGACCGGGTCTCGGCCTCATCCCAAAGGCGGTAGCAGACGCCGGGCTCGGTGCGCCCTGCCCGGCCCCGGCGCTGGTCGGCGGCGGCGCGGCTCACGCGGACGGTGTCGAGCCGGGTGATGCCGCTGGCCGGATCATAGCGCGGCACGCGGGCCAGGCCGCAGTCGATCACCACGCGTACGCCCTGGATGGTCAGGCTGGTCTCGGCGATCGAGGTGGCCAGAACCACCTTGCGACGCCCAGGCGCAGCGGGGGCGATCGCGCGATCCTGAACGGCGGGCTCGAGCGCGCCATAGAGCGGCGCCAGATCGACCTCGGGCCGGCGCAGGCGTTCGGCCAGCCAGCTCTCGACCCGGCGGATTTCGCCCTGGCCCGGCAGGAAGACGAGCAGGCCGCCCGTTTCCTCGGTCAGAGCCCGCTCGACGGCCCTACCGACGCGTTCCTCAAGGCGGAGACGGTCGTCGCGGCCGACATAGCGCGTATCGACCGGGAACATCCGGCCCTGGCTCTCGATCACCGGGGCGTCACCCAGCAATGACGAGACGCGAGCGCCATCCAGGGTGGCCGACATGACCAGCAGCCGCAGATCATCGCGCAGCAAACCCTGGACATCGCGGGCGAAGGCCAGGCCCAGGTCTGCATCCAGGCTGCGTTCATGGAATTCGTCGAACAGGACGGCCGCGACGCTCTCCAGACCCGGGTCGTCGAGAATCATCCGGGTGAAGACGCCCTCGGTCACCACCTCGATGCGGGTGCGGGCCGAGACCTTCGACTGCAACCGCACGCGAAAGCCTACAGTTTCACCAACCGCCTCGCCCAGGGTGGAAGCCATGCGGGTCGCGGCGGCCCGGGCGGCCAGCCGGCGGGGCTCAAGCACGATGATTTTGCGGCCGCCGACCCAGGGCTCGCCCAACAGCGCCAAGGGAACAGCCGTGGTCTTGCCCGCGCCAGGCGGGGCCACCAGGACCGTCGCATGGGAAGCGAGCATCGCCGCTTTCAATGCGGGCAGGACATTCTCGATCGGCAGCATCGCGGGGAGGCATAGACCCTCAAACCGCTCTCGTCACCGCAAGGCGTTGCGCGAAGCCGCCGGTCTGACTAACGTCGCGGCCCAATGCCTGACTAGCGGGGGTTCGCTGGTCGTTGGGGAAAAGAAACACATGGCCGGAAACAGGCTGTTCCTGAAGAAGTCGATTGCGAGCATCCAGAAGGAGGCCGCACACAGCCAGCTGAAACGAACGCTGGGTCCCATCAATCTCATGAGCCTGGGTATCGGCGCCATCATCGGCGCGGGTATTTTCGTGCTGACCGGTCAGGTGGCCTCGGCCAATGCCGGCCCGGCGATCATGCTGTCGTTCATCGTCGCCGGCATCGCCTGCGGCCTGGCCGGCCTCTGCTACGCCGAACTCGCCTCGACCATGCCGGTCTCCGGCTCGGCCTATACCTACGCCTACGGCACCCTGGGCGAGGTCTTCGCCTGGATCATGGGCTGGCTGCTGGTTCTGGAATATGGCGTCGCGGCCTCAACCGTCGCCGTGGGCTGGTCAGGCTACGTGGTCAGCACCCTGCACGCGTTCGGGGTCGATTTCCCGACGATCATGGTCGCCGGCGCGGAGGCACCGATGTGGGCCACGCCGCTGATCCAAGCCGTCACCACGCCTGAAGGCGGCACGACATTTGCCATGACCGGCACGCTGAACATCGTCGCTGCCATCGGCATTGCCATGGTCTCGGCCTTGCTGGTGCTGGGCGTCAGCGAATCCGCCAACGTCAATAACGCCATCGTGGTCGTCAAGGTGATCGTGCTTCTGGTGTTCATTGCGGTGGGCATCCAGTACATCAACCCCGCCAACTGGCACCCCTTCATCCCCGAGCCGACCGGCCAGCCCGGCGAGTTCGGCGCCGGCGGCATCTTCCGCGGCGCGGCGATCATCTTCTTCGCCTATGTCGGTTTTGAAGCGGTTTCGACCGCCGCCGCCGAGGCCAAGAACCCCTCCAGGGACGTGCCGATCGGTATTCTGGGCGCGCTGGTCATCTGCACCCTGATCTACATGGCCGTCGCGGCCGTCATGACCGGCGTCGTCCCCTACAAGGAACTGGCCAGCCCGGCCCCGATCGCCGTCGCCATCGACCGCATGGCCCTGGAGTGGGCCGACGTGCCTTACGCGGCGGCTGAGGGCGGCAAGCTCAACCTGATCAGCATCGCCATCAAGATCGGTGCGATCACCGGCCTGTCCTCGGTCATGCTGGTGCTGTGCTACGGCCAGACCCGGATCTTCTACACCATGGCCCGCGACGGCCTCCTGCCGAAGGTCTTCGCCGCGATCCACCCCAAGTTCCGTACCCCGTGGCTGGGCACCATCCTGCTGGGCGTCGTGATCGCCATTGCCGCCTCGTTCCTGCCGATCAGCCTGTTGGGTGATCTGGTGTCGCTGGGTACGGCCGTGGCCTTCTCGATCGTCTGTCTGTCGGTGATCTATCTGCGCATCAAGCACCCCGAACTGCCGCGCCCGTTCCGCGTGCCCGGTGGCATCGCCACCGCCGTCTGCGGCATCCTGGCCTGCTTGTTCCTGGCCTATCAGAACTTCCAGCCGATGATCGTTCACGCCATGAACGATAATCCGCTGCCGCTGATGATCCTGGGCGGCTATGCGGCGGTCGGCGCGTTGGTCTACATCGCCTACGGCTTCTGGAACTCGAAGCTCGCCAAGGGCATCGACATTACCGAAGACACCGAAATGAACTCGCCAGCCGAAGCCATGGCTCGCGGTGTGGACGACGTGAAGTAACAAGCCTTCTTCGTCGAAATCGATCGAAGGCCCGGGAGCAATCCCGGGCCTTCTTTCTTGCGCGCTCGCCAGAGCTTATGTTGGCAGGATCAAGGAGTTCCCGTGAGCCAGACCCAGTCTCCCATCCGCGCCGTCATCGCGCCGGTCACGCCCCTGCAGCAGAACTGCACCATCGTCTGGTGTGCAAAGACGCTGAAGGCTGCCGTCATCGATCCGGGCGGCGAGGTGCCACGCCTGATCAAGGCTCTGGCCGACCAGGGCCTGACCCTGGAGAAGATCTGGATCACCCACGGCCACATGGACCACGCCGGCGGCGCGGCCGAACTGAAGCGTCTGACCGGGGTTCCCATTGAGGGCCCGCACAAGGACGATCAGTTCTGGATCGACCAGATCCAGATGTCCGGCGAGCGCTATGGCATTCCCGAAGCCCGGATCTTCGTTCCCGACCGTTGGCTGGACGATGGCGACGTCGTAACGCTGGGTGAGACGGAGTTCGAGGTCCTGCATTGCCCTGGCCACACGCCGGGCCATGTGATCTTCTTCCACCGCGAGGCGCGCTTCGCCCAGGTCGGCGACGTGCTGTTCCAGGGCTCGATCGGCCGCACCGACTTCCCGCGCGGCAATCACCAGGACCTGCTCGACTCGATCACCCAGAAGCTTTGGCCGCTGGGCGGCGACGTGCGGTTCGTCCCCGGCCATGGGCCGATGTCCAGCTTCGCCGCCGAGCGACGTAGCAATCCCTATGTCAGCGACCTGGCCATCGAGGCCCAGAACATCCAGGGCGCCGACTTCGCGATCCCCAAAAACAACTCTCCGGGCTAGAGCCCTTTCCGACCTGATGGCTTCATCAGGGTCGGGCGAAAAGGGCTCTAAATCAGAAGTTTAGAGCGTTTTTCGATCCGATAACCGTTGCACACTTATCGGAAAACGCCCTAGGCGCTGAGCCGATTGGGGTCCAAATCGCGCCGTCGGGTTGCGCCGCTGTTTCAAGCGTGAAATCTGAGCGCCACGGGGACATGACAGGAGCGTCTCATGGAGACTATCCCACAGACCGGCCCCGCAACCGACCCGGAGGCCCCGCGCAGCGCAGCGTCGCGGATTCTCATCGTCGATGACGACCCTGGCATTCGCGATGTCGTGTCCGACTTCCTGAGCCGACACGGCTATGCCGTAGACACCGCCTCCGACGCCCGCACCATGGAACAGGTCCTCTCGCGAGGGCCAGTCGATCTGGTGGTGCTCGACGTCATGCTGCCTGGCGAGGACGGCCTGGCTATCTGCCGCCGGCTTTCGGCGCAGGACGGCCCCGCCATCATCATGCTGTCGGCCATGGGCGAAGAAACCGACCGTATCGTCGGCCTGGAACTGGGCGCCGACGACTATCTGCCCAAGCCCTGCAACCCGCGCGAACTGCTGGCCCGCATCCGCGCCGTGCTGCGCCGTCGGCAGGAGCCGCGCAACAGCGACGACAACATGGGCGCGGCCTGCGAATTCGCCGGCTGGCGGCTCGACCTGGTGCGCCGCGAACTGCGCTCGCCACAGTCGGTGGTCGTAAATCTCTCCAGCGGCGAGTTCTCGCTGCTCCGCGCCTTCGTGGAACGCCCCCAGCGGGTGCTGACCCGCGACCAGCTGCTTGATCTTGCTCGCGGTCGCGATTCCGATGCCTATGACCGCGCCATCGACGTCCAGATCAGCCGGCTGCGACGCAAGCTGGATGACGGTGGCGGCAGCGAGCTGATCCGCACCATTCGCAGCGAGGGCTACATGTTCACCGCCAAGGTCCTTCGCACGCCATGAGCCAGCGCCGCCGCAGCGCGCCCCTGTTCGTGCAGGCGCTGGGGCTGGTGACGCTGACCCTGGTGGCGGCGCAGCTGATCGCCATCGCCGTCATCTTCACCCTGCCACCGCCGCCGCCCGAGCTGTATCGGCTGTCGGAGATCACGCGCGCCCTGAAAACGGGCCAGACGGTGCAGCCCCGGGACGGTCGCGCTCTGGTGGTTCAGACCCGCGCCCGGATGCCCTCCGGCGGCCCCGACTCCGCTCGCAGGGCCGAGTTCAAGGCCGGCATCGGTCGCGCCATCGACGTTGCGCCGGCGCGTATCGAGATCGTCACCGAAAACGGTCCGCGCTTTTTTGTTCGGCGCTTCAAGGCGACCCCGAATGACCGGACGGGCGGTCCTGCCGGTCACAGCGGTCATCGCGGTCCGGGCGGACCCCGCGACCAGTTCATCGCCCGCGAGCTGCCGCCGCCGGGCGAGCGCGGCGCTCGCGCCGGGCCGGCGCGCGACGAGCCGTTCATCTTCGGCGATTTCAAGCTGGGCGTACGCCAGAGCGACGGCAGCTGGGTCGTGGTCGAGCCCAAGCCGACCTTCCGCTTCGACAGCTGGCAGCAGCGGGTGTTGCTGATTCTGGTGCTGTCGGTGCTGGCCGTCGCGCCTCTGGCCTGGCTCTTCGCCCGTCGGCTGGCCGAGCCCATCACCGCCTTCGCCGACGCCGCCGAGCGTCTGGGCCGCGACCCCCGCGCCCCGCCCCTGGAGCTGTCAGGCTCGACCGAGGTGGTGGCCGCCGCCAACGCCTTCAACATGATGCAGGAGCGCCTGCGCCGCTATGTCGAGGATCGGACCGCAATGATCGGGGCCATCGCCCACGACCTGCGTACGCCGCTGACCCGCCTGCGGTTCCGCATCGAGGCCACGCCCGACGATGTGCGCGCCAAGCTGGCCGCCGACATCGACCAGATGGAGGCCATGATCTCGGCCGCCCTGGCCTTCGTCCGCGACACCACCCGCCCCGCAGAACGCACCAAGCTTGAGCTGGCCTCCCTGCTGGAGAGCGTGGTCGATGAAGCCGCCGAGACCGGAGGCCAGGCCACGGTCGAGCGGGCCGAGAAGATCGTCATCGAGGGCGATCCGATCGCGCTAAAGCGGCTGGTCGTCAATCTGGTCGAGAACGCCCTGAAATATGGTCACGTCGCGCGCGGTCGCGTGTTCGCCGAGGGCGACATGGCGATCATCGAGATCGACGATGATGGGCCTGGCATCCCGCCGGCCGAGCAGGAGCGGGTGTTCGAGCCGTTCTTCCGCGGCGAGCCCTCGCGCAATCGCGAAACCGGCGGTATCGGCCTTGGTCTGGCGGTCGTGCGCTCGCTGGCCCGGGCCCATGGCGGCGACGTCACCCTGGTCAACCGCCCCGAGGGCGGCCTGCGCGCCTGCGTTCGCCTGCCGATCTAACCCCAGGCACCGTTTTGCTGCGGGCGCGCAAGGCTCAGGCTGGCGACTGACACTCACCGCCAATCTCGCCGTGCTTGATGCCGGGGGAAGGGGTTCCTCATGACATCTCACGTTGCGACCAACGCCGTCCTGACCGCCCTGTTCCTGTCAACAGGCGCGCACGCGGCGCCCAGCGGCCAAGATCAGTCCAAGCCCGGTCGCGGCCTCGGACCGCAGCCTCGCGAGGGCGGCGAACTCGGGCCGGGACGGCCCCGGCCTCACCTTTTCCATCAGCCCGGCGGGTGAGCCCTTCCGTGCTCCGGCCGAGGCGCCCGACCCCGTCGCGGTCTGGTTCTCGGCCGGAGACGCCAACCATGAAGGTGCCTTGTCGCGCGATGAGTTCGTCGCCGACGCCAGCCGCTTCTTCACTGTGCTCGACACGGACAGGGCCCTAAATCAAAAGTTTAGAGCGTTTTTCGATCCGATAACCGTTTCACACTTATCGGAAAACGCTTAGCCGCCCACCACGCTGGCGATGATGTTGATGCCAAGGGCCAGGATGGCGGTGTTGTAGGCGAAGGCGGTCGCGGCATGGGCGGTGACCAACCGGCGCAGGCGCGAGGTCAGTATGGTGTTGTCCGACACCTGGAAGGTCGCCCCGATACTGAAGGCCAGATAGACGAAATCCATGTAGCTGGTCGGCGGCTCACCGGAAAAACCGATGCCGCCCTTGCTCTTGCCGTCCCCGAAATGACGATGGGCATAGTGCGGCACGAAGACCGACTGCAGCACCAGCCACGACAGGACGAGGGTCGCGCCCGCGCTGGTGGCGATGAACGCCTTGGCCAGGCCCTGCGCGGTCCGCGCCGCCACCATCGCATCGACCACCGCACCCAGGCTGGCGACGATAGCGGCCAGCACGATCAACAGCAGCACCGGCTGGCCCTCGTCGTCCCGAGCCGCCCGATCGCGGATCTCGGCCTCGTCGGCGCGCAGGAACATCCGCCAGGTCAGGATCAGATAGGTGAAGGCCGCACCGTCCCAGCCCAGCAACAGATGCGAGCCTCTCGGAGCCTGCAGCCAGAACGCAGCCGCCCAGACGATAAGGCCGACCACACAGCCCGCGCCAAGCCGCCAGTGCGGGGGCGTGATGTGGCTCTTTGCCCTGGATTTGACGGTCTCTGGCAAGCTCACAATCCCTTTGCCTTACCGGCGCCACGCCTGTTGCGTGCATTTACTCACGCTTTGAGGTGAACCGAACGTGGCTTCGCTGGTTACGTCACTGAACGCGCAGGACACGACGCCATGACCGACCCCGACGCACCACCCCCAGTCGAGCCGCCGCCTCCGGAATACGATCCGGGGTCAACGCCCGATGAACTGCCCCCTCCCGTGTCACCGGTCGATCCTGGGGATGACCGTCCCTATGACGCCGCGCCCCGTTCGTCGACCGTGACCAGTATCGATTAGGAGCACCGTATGGACCTCGACAGCGAACGGCCCCGTGGCCGCCGCGGCTTCGCCGCCATGGACCCTGAACGTCGCCGCGAGATCGCGCGCAAAGGCGGCGCCAGCGTTCCCAGCGAGAAGCGAAGCTTTGCCAAGGATCGCGATCTCGCCGCCAATGCGGGTCGCAAGGGTGGATCCTCTTCCCGCACCCTGCGCCCCGGCGAATGAACGCCTGACCTGAACACGCTCGAAGCGCGCTGGATCCCCCCGTCCAGCGCGCTTTCGTGCGCCTAGCGCCCTTTCCGACCTGATGGCTTCATCAGGGTCGGACGAAAAGGGATCCAAATCAGAAGTTTGGAGCGCTATTCGATCCGATGACCGTTTCACACCTATCGGAGAACGCTTAGCCTATCGTGTCAGCACATAGACCCCGAACGCGGGCTGGATGCTTTCCCACTTGCGCGAGACAGCCCACCCCGCCCGGCGCGCAATGGCCTCAAAAGCCTCGGGCCGATACTTGTAAGAGTTCTCGGTGTGGATGGTTTCACCCGCCGCGAAGTCGAACGTCCGCCCCGCTGTCGTCACACGCTGGGCCGTCGCGCTGACCAGATGCATCTCGACCCGGCTTTCCTGCTCGTTCCACACGGCCCTGTGCGCGAAGCCCGCGAGATCGAAATCGCCGCCCAGTTCGCGATTGATCCGCACAAGGATGTTGAGGTTGAAGGCCGCCGTAACGCCCTGCGCGTCGTCATAGGCCGGGATCAGCACTACGGCCGACTTAGCGACGTCTGCGCCCACCACCATCATCGCGCCATCGCCCAGCAGGTCGCCGGCCCGACGCAGGAAGTCTTCGGCTTCGACCGGCGGGAAGTTGCCGATGGTGGATCCGGGAAAGAAGCCGACGGCGACACGTCCCGCCACGGCCGATGGCAGCCGCAGGGCCCGCGTGAAGTCATCGACCAGCGGCGCCACCGTCAGCGAAGGATAGCTGGTCTTGATCGCGCCAGCCGCCTCGTCCAGCGCGCTCTGGCTGATGTCGATGGGCGCATAGGCCGAGAGTTGCGGCGCCGCGTCCAGAAGGATCCGGGTCTTGACGCTGGCCCCACTGCCGAACTCCACCAGCACTGCGCCATCAGGGATCCGCGCGGCGATCTCCGGCGCGATCTGGCGAAGCAGCGCGGTCTCGGTGCGGGTCAGGTAATATTCCGGCAGATCGCAGATCGCCTCGAACAGCCGTGAGCCCTCAGCGTCATAGAAATACTTGCTGGGCAGCGTCTTTGGACGGGCCGATAGACCCGCCACCACATCTTCCAGGAAGCGGTTGTCGCTCGGATCGTCCTGGATCCTGGCGTCGTCGGCCAGCCGGACGCCCGCGAAAACCCAGCGCTTCTCCGGATGGAAGAAATTGCGATAGGTCGCCCGCGCATGGCCGGGCGGGGTCGCCGCGCAACCGCCGCGCAGCACCATCTGGTTGACCATGAACTTGCCGTTGTACTCGCCCAGCGCTCCCGCGCCGGGACGAAACCCGGGATAGGCGGCATAGCTGCTGGAGGTCCACTGCCAAACATAGCCATGCAGCTGGCGCAAGCCGCCGGCGCCCGGTGCGCGCGCCGCAGCTTCCCACTCGGCTTCGGTCGGCAGCCGCCGCCCCGACCAGTTCGCATAGGCCGCCGCCTCATAGTAACTGACATGCGAGACCGGCTCACCGGGTTCGACAGGCCGACGCCCAGCCAGGGTCATGACCGACCAGCCGTCTCCCTCCTGACGCCAATACAGCGGCGCCGCCCATCCTTCCTCGACCACGCGCGCCCAGCCGTCGGAAAGCCAGAGCTCAGCCCTGGCGTAACCGCCCGCCTCAATGAAGGCGATCCACTCGCCGTTGGTCACCAGTCGATCGCTCAAGCGATAGGGCGCCAGATAGGTCTTGTGCCGCGGGCGCTCGTTATCGAACGCAAAGCCTGTCCCGCCTGCGCCGACCTCGACCACACCGCCCTCGAACGGCACAAACCGCTCCTGATCCAACGACTCCTGGCCGCGGCGAGCCGTCTGGGCCTGATAGACCGGGTCCAGCGGCGACTGGGCAAACAGATGCAGGATGTCCATCAGGATCAGCTCCTGATGCTGCTCTTCATGGGCAAGCCCAAGGTCCAGACGCTCACGCGCGTCCCGGAGCAACGGCGCGCCCGACAACAGCCCTTCCATCGCCGCATCGACATGAGCGCGATAGGCGCCGACTTCGGCGGCCGAGGGACGGGTCAGCACGCCCCGCGCCGGCCTGGGCTGGCGGGGCCCCAGCGCCTCGTAATAGGAATTGAACAGGTATCCAAAGCGCGGATCAAACACCGCGTAGCCATCGAGATAGGGGATCAGCAGGAAGGTCTCGAAAAACCAGGTCGTGTGCGCCCTGTGCCACTTCGTCGGACTGGCGTCAGCCATCGACTGGGCGGCCTGATCCTCGGCCGACAGCGGGGCCGCAAGCGCCTCGGTGCGCCGTCGGACCGCCTGATAGCGTTCAAGGTCTCGCGCGGCGGAAACCTGGACGGCCCCCGAAGCGTGCAGGTCGTCCGGGCTCATGCGCTCTCCTGGCAGCCAAGACCGGGTTTTGGCGAGACCCGGCAGAGGACAACGTGCCTAGAGCTTGGGTGTTCCAGGGCCGAGTTTCAATAGCTGCGCCCGCGGCGGTTGTTGCAGGCGACGCCATAAAAGGGGTTTTGTCGCGTCCTTGCGAGGTCCGGGCCGGGATCAACGCGTCCAGCCGGGTCGATCGCGCCAGGCCCGAGCGAAAAAACGCACCCTGACGACGCGGTTCCGAGGAACCGTGGCCTACGCCGCAAGCTGCCCAAGGCGCGATGCGCTACCGCCGCGATAAACATCGTCTGCCATCACCTGGCGGATACTTAACGGGCAACATTGCGCAAATCCAGAAACCGACAACGTTGTCATAGATAAGACAGTCTATCCGCCACGCCTTGGGGCGCTATACTCACGATCAAGGCGGACAATAGTTTCGCCAAAATGCGCAGGCAGGATGAGCAATGCAAAATGAAGGGCCCGGCGCCATCGCGCCCCCGACCAGACACGCGCGTCTCGTGACATGGGTCAACGAAGTCGCCGCCCTGACCAAGCCGAAAGCCATCTATTGGTGCGACGGCTCGGACGCCGAGTGGGAGCGCCTGACCGGCGAACTGATCGCATCCGGCACGCTCAAGCGCCTGAACCCCGAGCTCCGCCCCAATTCATTTTACGCCGCCTCGGATCCGCGCGACGTCGCCCGAGTCGAGAGCCGCACCTTCATCTGTTCGCAGGATCAGGAGGACGCCGGCCCGACCAACAACTGGCGCGACCCTGTGGAAATGCGCGCCACCCTGCATGGCCTGTTCGACGGCTGCATGCGCGGCCGCACAATGTATGTCGTGCCGTTCTCGATGGGCCCGGTCGGCTCGCCGATCAGCGCCCTGGGCGTAGAGATCACCGACAGCGCCTATGTGGCCGTTTCGATGCGGGTGATGACCCGCATGGGCCAGGCCGCGCTGGACGCGTTGGGCGATGACGGGTTCTTTGTGCCCGCCCTTCACACCCTGGGCGCGCCGCTGGAACAAGGTCAGGCCGACGTTGCCTGGCCCTGCAACGATGACAAATACATCGTCCATTTCCCGGAGAGCCGCGAGATCTGGTCCTACGGCTCGGGCTATGGCGGCAACGCACTGCTGGGCAAGAAATGCTACGCCCTGCGCATCGCTTCGGTCATGGCCCGCGACGAAGGCTGGCTGGCCGAGCACATGCTGATCCTCAAGCTGACATCGCCGGCCGGCAAGGTCCGCTATGTGGCCGCCGCCTTCCCCAGCGCCTGCGGCAAGACCAACATGGCCATGTTGCAGCCCACCCTGCCCGGCTGGAAGGCCGAGACCATCGGCGACGACATCTGCTGGATGCGGTTCGGGGCCGACGGCCGGTTATATGCGATCAATCCCGAGGCCGGCTTCTTTGGCGTCGCTCCGGGCACAGGGGTTCTGACCAACCGCAACGCCATCGACACCCTGCACGCCAACTGCATCTACACCAATGTTGCCCTGACCGCCGATGGCGACGTCTGGTGGGAAGGCCTCACGCCCACGCCGCCTGAAGGGCTGACCGACTGGAAGGGCAGAGCCTGGAACCCCGCCGTGGGCGAACCCGCCGCCCACCCAAACGCCCGCTTCGCTGTACCTGCGGGCCAGTGCCCCGTCATCGCCGACGAGTGGGAAGATCCGGCCGGCGTGCCGATCTCGGCCATCCTGTTCGGCGGCCGCCGCGCCTCGGCCGTGCCGCTGGTCACCGAGGCCTTCGACTGGGAACACGGCGTGTTTCTCGCCTCGAACGTGGCGTCGGAAGGCACCGCAGCAGCCGAAGGCAAGATCGGCGAACTGCGCCGCGATCCCTTCGCCATGCTGCCCTTCTGCGGATACAACATGGGTGACTATTTCAGCCACTGGCTGAAGGTCGGGGCCAGCGCCGATCCTGCGAAGCTGCCGCGCATCTATTTCGTCAACTGGTTCCGCAAGGACGAGACCGGAAAGTTCGTCTGGCCCGGCTATGGCGAAAACGCCCGCGTCCTGAAATGGATCGTCGAACGACTCGAGGGCGAGACGGACGCTGTGGACAGTGCCATCGGCCGCCTTCCCGCTTCGGGCGCGCTGGATGTATCCGGGTTGGGGCTCGACCAGGCGGCGCTAACTCTGCTGCTGACGGTCGACAGATCTATCTGGCTGGAGGAAGCCGCCCTGATCCTGGACGCCTACAAGCGCCTCGGCTCGCGCATGCCTCAGGCGCTCTACGCCCAACTGGAAGCCCTGACCGGCCGGCTTACGCCGGCCGCTGCGGCAAGCCGAACCCTGGAAAACGTCTAGAGCAAAGATCGCCATGATTGAATCATGTCGTTTGCGCTAGGTTCCTGTTTTGACGCGTTATTTCGGCGGCGAACCGGTATCCACTTCGCCGAATAACGCTCTAGGCTCGGCGCAAGGGGCCAGGAGGTCTGGGTCCGCCAGACTGGCCCCTACTCCGCCCCCTCGCGCTCCAGCAGCGCCTTGGCGGCGGCCTTCTCGGCGTCCTGGCGCGAACGGCCGGCAGCGACGACGGGATCGACGCCGACAACGGTCACCTGGACGGTAAAGACCGGTGCGTGATCGGGGCCGGAGCGGTCCTTGACGGCATAGGTCGGCAACGGCTTGCCCTGGGCCTGTGCCCACTCCTGCAGCGCGGTCTTGGGATCGCGCGGCTTGCCATGGGCGGAGCGGTCGAACTCGGCGCTCCACAGATCCAGGAACACTCGGCGCGCCGTCTCCAGCCCACCATCACGATACAAGGCCGCCATCAGAGCCTCGCAGCCGCCGGCCAGGATGGAGTCGGTCTCACGACCGCCCACCTTGCTGGACGAGGCTGACAGACGCAGGGCCGGACCCAACTCGGCGGCTCGGGCCACGCGGGCGCAGGTCTCGCGGCTGACGAGGGCGTTGAGGCGCGGGGCCAACTCGCCCTCCTTGGCCTGCGGGTACCGCTCGGCCAAGGCTTCGGCGGCCAGCAGGCCCAGCACGCGGTCACCGATGAACTCCAGGACCTCGTTGTCGGCGGTCTTCTTGGCGCCGTCCCCGACGCTGGCGTGCGTCAGGGCCTGTTCCAGCAGCGCGCGATCAGTGAATGCGAAACCGATCCGGCGCTCCAGGTCGCCGACGGCGGCGACCCGTCTATCCATGGACTCTGATCGCTTCCTTGGGGGTCACTTCAAAACCCGGAAGAAGCGGCTGGGGCGAGCGTCCAGAACCCAGGTCCACGGCTTGAACAGGGCCGCTTTGCGGTTCCAGGACAGCAGGATGATCTGGGCCTTGCCGACCAGGTTCTCGGCAGGAACGAAGCCGACTCCGACCTCGTCACCGATATACTGGTCCAGCTCATAGTCCCACTTGCAGACGCCAGGACCGGTCTTGAAAGGCGAAACGCCCGGGTCGAACCGGCTGTCAGCCGAGTTGTCGCGGTTGTCGCCCATGAAGAAATAGCAGCCCTCGGGCACCGTATAGATGCCGGTATTGTCGCCGCGGCTGTCGGGGCCGTAGTCCTGGGTGTGGTACTTGCGGCCCTCGGGATTGGTTTCCTCGAAGCGCTGAACCTGTTGGGTGAAGCCGTAGCCCATGTCGACCAGGGCCGGATCACGCGCGGCCATCGCCAGGGGCTTGCCGTTGATGTTGACCACGCCGCCGCGCACCTGGACCTTGTCGCCCGGCATGCCGATCAGGCGCTTGATATAATCGGTGCGATTGTCGCGCGGCAGCTTGAAAACGACGATGTCGCCCCGCTTGGGCGCCTGGCCCAGGATCCGGCCATTGAGAATGGGCGGGCTGAACGGGATCGAGTGCTTGCTCCAGCCATAGCTGAACTTGCTGACGATGATGTAGTCGCCTTCCAGCAGGTTGGGCTCCATCGAGCCCGACGGGATCGTGAAGGGCTGGAACAGCAGGACCCGAAGCACCAGGGCGATGCCCAGGGCGTAGGCCACCGTCTTGATGATCTCGATGAATTCCTTGATGGCTCCGCCCTGTTCCTCGGGCTGCACGTTATCGTCGGCGGCGTCGGTCATGCGGGCGCTGGGCTCTCGAGCAATGGGTTACGGCGAACCGGACAGGCTTAGCTAGACGCGCTTTACACTACGGGCAAGCTCCACGCCGGTTAACTCGCCTTCATGGCGGAGGTTGGGCGGCCGCGCGGAGGCCCGCCATGGGCCAATCCGTCCAGGTAGGCCGGCCAGTCCGCCGCCGCCTCGTCGACCGCGTCGCCATGCATCAACACAAGAAGCTCGCTCATCGGACCGGCGTCCACGTTCGCGGTTCAGGTGGCCTCGATGATCACGAAGGCCTGGGCATAGGGATGATCGTCGGTCAGCGACAGATGGATCACAGGGGCCATGCCGGCGGGCACCATCGAGGCCAGTTGCGCCGCCGCGCCGCCGGTCAGGGCCATGGTCGGCTTGCCCGACGGCAAGTTGACGACGCCCATGCCGGCCAGATGCACGCCGCGTTTCAGGCCGGTGCCCAGGGCCTTGGAGCAGGCCTCCTTGGCCGCGAACCGCTTGGCGTAGCTGCTGGCGCGGTCAGGCTTGCGCTCTGACCGCGTGCGCTCGATGTCGGTGAACACCTTGTTGGTGAACCTGTCGCCGAACCGCTCCAGCGACTTTTCGATCCGCCGGATATCGCACAGGTCCGAACCGATGCCGATGATCACGCGGCCAACTCGGCGCGCGCGGCATCCATCAGGGCCCGCATCCGATGAATGGCTTGGGGCAAGCCCACGAAGATCGCCTCGCCGATCAGGAAATGACCGATGTTCAGCTCGGCGATCTCCGGGATGGCCGCGATCGGCTTGACGGTGGCGTAGTCGATGCCGTGGCCGGCGTGAACCTCAAGGCCCAGGCTGGAGGCCAGGGCTGCGGCATCCTGCAAGCGGCAGAGGATGGCAGCGGCCCGCTCGACCTCGCCGGCCCGCGCGGCGTCGCAATAGGCACCCGTGTGCAACTCGATCACCTGGGCACCCAGGCGGTGCGAGGCCTCGATCTGGCTGGCCTCGGCGTCGATGAACAGCGACACTCGGGCGCCGACTTCACGCAGCCGAACGGTGGCGGCAGCGATGGCGTCATAGCCGCGCAGCACGTCGAGGCCGCCCTCGGTTGTCACCTCCTCGCGGCGCTCGGGCACCAGGCAGGCGGCGTGCGGCCGGGCCTGCAGGGCGATACCAACCATCTCGTCGGTGACGGCCATCTCGAAGTTCAGCGGCTTGCCGCGCTTGAGGCACAGGTCGTTCAGCAGCGCGATGTCGGCGTCGGAGATATGCCGGCGATCCTCGCGCAGGTGGGCGGTGATACCGTCGGCGCCGGCGGCCAGGGCCAGCTCGGCGGCGCGCACTGGCTCGGGATAGGTGGACCCCCGCGCATTGCGGATCGTTGCCACGTGGTCGATATTGACGCCCAGTCGGACGTTCAGCTGATGCTCGCTAAGAATTTTACCGCCCTCGAACGCGATCGGCGGCCGATGGCTGGCCGTCCGTGACAGTCTATCCCCTTCCGGCCGACGGGTGGAGACCGGAAAAGCACCAGCCGTACAGTTCTGCCCAATCTCGGGGAAAACGGCGTGGACAGCAGGCCCGCCGCCGTTGAAGGTCGCGGGTCTGGGAAACGATGGGGACGGAACATGATCCTGAAGACGGCGCGGATTGCGGTGCTGGCCATGCTGATGGCGACGACAGCTGTTTCGGCGATGGCGGAGACGACCGTTTCAGCGGGCAGGCTCAAGGCCTTGAAGGCCCAGGCCGTGGCCGGCGTTGAGTCCCGGGCCAAGCTTTCCCAGGTGATGAACGACCAGATCTTCTCCTTCGGCGAGCTAGGCTTCCAGGAGGTCGAGACCTCGAAATACATCACCGGCGTGCTGGAGGAGAACGGCTTCACCATGGTGCGCGGCGTGTCGGGCATTCCGACGGCCTGGACCGCGACCTGGACCCACGGCAAGGGCGGCCCCACGATCGCCTTTGGCAGCGATATCGACTGCATTCCCAAAGCCTCGCAGAAGCCTGGCGTGCCCTGGCACGACCCGATCATTCCCGGCGCACCGGGCCATGGCGAGGGCCACAATTCCGGCCAGGCCCTGAACGTCGTAGCGGCCCTGGCGCTCAAGGATCTGATGATCAAGGAGAACATCGCCGGGACCCTGATGCTGTGGCCGGGCGTCGCCGAGGAACTGGTGGCAGGCAAGGCCTACATGGTCCGCGACGGCGTCTTCAAGGGCGTTGACGCCACCATCTTCACCCATGTGGGGACCAATCTGGCGACCACCTGGGGGCAGCCTACCGGTACGGGCCTGGTTTCTGTGAAGTACAATTTCCACGGCGAGTCCGCCCACTCGGCCGGCGCGCCCTGGCGCGGCCGCAGCGCGCTGGACGCGGTCGAGCTGATGAACATCGGCTGGAACATGCGCCGCGAGCACCTCAATCCCACGCAACGCTCGCACCATGTCATCGTCGATGGTGGCGACCAGCCCAATGTTGTGCCGTCGGAAGCCAGCGTCTGGTACTATTTTCGCGAACAGAGCTTCGACGCGATCAAGAAGAACTACGCCATCGGCGACAGGATCGCCCAGGCTGCGGCTGACATGACGGATACCAAGGTCGATCACCAGGTGATCGGCACGGCCGCGCCGCGCCACTTCAACCGCCCTATGGCGCAGGCCGCTCAGGCCAATATCGACGCGGTCGGTCTGCCGGTCTGGACCGCCGACGAACAGGCCTTCGCCAAGGCCGTGCAGACTAATATCGGCGCACCGAAGCAGACCGGTCTCGACGTCAAGCTGAAGGGCCTGTCACCGCCCGACCCCAAGCCGGAAAGTGGCGGGTCGGACGATATCGGCGACATCTCGTGGATCATGCCGACCATCACGATCAACTATCCATCCAACATCCCCGAACTGCCGGGTCACCACTGGGCCAACGCGATCTCGATGGCGACGCCCATCGCCCACAAGGGTGTTGCGGCGGGCTCCAAGGTTGTCGCGATGACGGCCCTGGACCTTCTGACCCAGCCCAAGCTGCTGGCCGCGGCCAACAGCTATTTCAAGGACGTCCAGACCAAGGACCAGAAATACGTGCCCATGCTGGCGGCGACCGACATGCCCCAGACCCAGATCAACGCCAACATCATGGCCACCTATCGGCCGGCGATGAGCAAGTTCTACTACGATCCCAGCAAATACGGGACCTATCTGGAACAGCTGGGCGTCGAATGGCCGGTCAGGCAGCTGACGCCCCCTGCCACCAAGTAAGGGGCGGCCAAGTGACTACTGGGCTTTAAGCCGGCGGCTGCCGGGATCCTCGATCGGGATCGCGGCCAGCTCCGGCGGCAGAGCGTCGGCGGGATAGGCCGGGACTTCCAGGCTGCACAGCGAGACCAGCGGCACGCCGACATCGACCTTGCCGCCCGAGCGGTCGACGATGCACGCCGCCGCGATGACATGGCCGCCGGCCTCCTGGATCGCAGCGATGCACTCGCGCGACGACAGGCCGGTGGTGACGATATCCTCGACCATCACAACCCGCTGGCCGGGCTCCAGATGGAAGCCGCGCCGGAACTTGAAACCGCCACCCTCGCGCTCGACATAGATCGAGGCGACGTTCAGGTGACGAGCGGTCTCGTAGCCGGGGATGATCCCGCCCACGGCCGGCGACACCGCCACGTCGGGCTGACCGACGGTGGCGATGATCTTCTCGGCCAGGGCCTTGCACAGGCGCTCGCAGCGCTCGGGCCGCATGAACACCAGGTTCTTCTGCAGGAAGACCGGGCTGTGCAGGCCGGAGGACAGCACGAAGTGGCCTTCGCGCAGGGCCCCTGCGGCGCGGAATTCGTC
>JANOSS010000029.1:0-8281 GCA_031415995.1 Caulobacter sp.
TTCTTCTTCAGGGCCTTGAGGGCCTGATCGACGTTGTTGTCGCGGACGAAAATCTGGACCAGGGGTCTCTCTCCATTCGACGGCCCGACCAATGTCCCGAGTCCCTCTCAGGGGCCGGGCGGGCGAACAAAACCTGATAAATCCGGAAGGGGGGCTTCCGGGAAACGAGGGGCGGCTGATAGCAGAGTGAATGGGCCCTGTCCATGCGCGACGCGGCCTAAACCACGGTGTAGACTCGGATTCATGAGCAAGGCAGCCCAAGACGGAAACGACCGCCAAAGCCAGACGGGAAGAAGTTGGGCCGACGAGGCCGAGCAGCGGGTGCTGGACGAGGCCGTGCGCCTGGCGCCGAGCGCAGGCTGGAACGCCCGACTGACCGAGCGCGCGGCCCAGGCCGCAGGCCTGTCGCCTGGTGAGACGCAACTTCTGCTGCCCGAAGGGGCCCGGGACCTGGCGGCCCTGCTGTCGCGACGCCATGACGCGGCGGCGCTGGACAGGCTGGCGATCCACGATCCTGGCGCGATGAAGATCCGCGAGAAGATCCGCCACGGCGTCGTGGCCCGTCTCGACGCCGTGGCTGCCGACGCCGAGGTCATGCGGGCCCTGGCCGCCTTCCTGGCCTTCCCGACCAACCTGGCCCTGGCCCTGCGCCTGACCTGGGAAAGCAGCGATGTCCTGTGGCGCTGGGCGGGCGATACGTCCACCGACGAGAACCACTATTCCAAGCGGGCGATTCTGTCGGGCATCCTGGTCTCGACCCTCGCCGTCGACATGGCTTCGGGGCGGGATTCGGCTTTGGCGCATCTGGACGCTCGCATCGACAATGTGATGGCCTTCGAGAAGTGGAAGGCGGGGATCAAGCCGATGGACCTGGCCAGCGAGCTGGTCACGGCGCTGGCGAAGATGCGGTATCGCTGACACTGCCCCCCTCCTGGCCTGCTGCGCAGGTCGTCCTCCCCCGGAGAAGAAAGATGAAACGCGCAGCAGCCCGTTAGGGGGCAAGTCTGGCGGACATGGCTTTTCGACCTTGCGCCAGATCGGCTGCAAGTGGGTTGGGGAGGCGCGAAGCGGCCGGGACGCACCCGGATGACCGTGATGTGTTGTTTGCGTTTAGGCTCGACCTTTCCGCTTCGCAGACGCTGTTCCTCCGACGAGGCTTCCGGTGGTCCCGGATCTATCCAACGAACAGACCACCTTCGTCCTCGCGGTCTCCGAACAGCTGTCACGGATGTCCCCGGTCCAAACATTTTGAGAGAGGGAGGGTCAGCGGAGCCAACGCCCGACATCCACTCTTCTCGGCCTTTCACAAGGTCTGCTCTCCGGCGATCAAGTCCAGGTCCGCCGTGTCACCCCGCCCGCGCCTTAAAACGCCGATGCGCCAGACGCGGAAACCCCCTGTTCCTCGCCCGGCGCAGCTGAGCGGCGGTGGGCCAGGGCTTCAGCGACGTGGACGCGACGCACGCCGTCTGCGCCCTCCAGGTCGGCGATGGTGCGCGACAGGCGCAGCACCCGCGTCCAGCCTCGGGCGCTGATCTTGCCGGCCTCGGCGGCGCGGGCCAGCAGGCTGCGGCCGGCTTCATCGATGGCGACGATCTTGTCCAGGAAAGCGCCCTCGGCGCGGCCGTTGAGGGACTCGGGGCTGTCATAGGCTTCGGCGCGGTCGATCTGCCGCTGGCGAGCCCGCGCCACCCGGGCGGCGAACTCGGCCGAGCCTTCGGAGGGCGGTGGCAGGGCCAGGTCGGCAGCGGTAACGGCGGGCATGTCGACCGACAGGTCGATGCGGTCCATCAGCGGCCCAGACACCCGGCCCTGATAGTCGCGCTGGCAGCGCGGGGCCTTGCCGCAATAGCCGCGCCCGGCGCCGCCATGGCCGCAGCGGCAGGGGTTCATGGCCGCCACCAGCTGCACCTTGGCCGGATAGCGCACATGGGCGTTGGCGCGTGCCACCATCACCTCGCCGGTCTCCAGCGGGCCGCGCAGGCTGTCCAGCGCCTGCACGCCGAATTCCGGCAGTTCGTCGAGGAACAGCACGCCGTTGTGGGCCAGCGACACCTCGCCCGGCTTGGCCTTGTGGCCGCCGCCGGTCAGGGCCGCCATGCTGGCCGAGTGATGCGGCGAGCGGAAAGGCCGGGCGCGGGTCAGGGCCCCTCTGGCAATCAGCCCGGCCACCGAATGGACCATCGAGGTCTGCAACAGCTCGGCCGACGTCAGGGGCGGGAGAAGTCCCGGCAGGCGCTGGGCCAGCATCGACTTGCCTGACCCTGGAGGCCCGACAAAAAGCAGGTTGTGACCGCCGGCTGCGGCGATCTCCAGGGCGCGCTTGGCGTGCTCCTGGCCCTTGACGTCACGCAGGTCCTTGCCCCGTTCGCCCTCGATCACCGGACCGGGCGAGGGCGCGCTCAGTACCTGGCTGCCCCGGAAGTGGTTGATCAGCGACACCAGAGAGCGCGGGGCCAGGATGCGGGTACCGCCGGCCCAGGCCGCTTCCGGTCCGCTGGCCTCTGGGCAGATCAAACCCAGGCCCATGGCCCCGGCCGCCATGGCGGCGGGCAGGGCACCGGCGGCGGGGACGATGCGGCCATCCAGCGACAGCTCACCCATGGCCGCCCAGTCATCCAGAGCGTCCACCGGAATGACCCCGATCGCCGCCATCACCGCCAAGGCGATCGGCAGGTCGAAATGGGTGCCCTCCTTGGGCATGTCGGCCGGGGCCAGATTGGCGACGATGCGCTTGCCCGGCAGCGATAGCCCCAGCCCGGCGAAAGCCCCGCGCACCCGCTCGCGGCTCTCGGCCACGGCCTTGTCGGCCAGACCCACGATGACGAAGATCTGCTGACCGCTGGTTAGCTGCACCTCGACATCGACGCGGCGCGCTTCGACGCCCTCGAACGCCACCGTGACGACCTTCGCGGCCATACCCGCCTCATGGATCGGTTGAAGTTATCCACACACGAACCATGAGGTGAAGGGCGTAGCAAGAACAAAAAATGAACGTTTCGGGAAATCAGCGCCCTACGACGGTCACGTCATCCCAGGTCAAGCTTGGGTGGCGCGGATCGCCTCGATGCGATCCCACAGCACCGCCGAGGCGTCGGCCCCGCCGAACCGCTTCAGTTGCTGGGCTCCGGTCGGCGAGGTGACGTTGATCTCGGTCAGATATTCGCCGATCACGTCGATGCCCACGAACAGCAGGCCGCGCCGCTTCAGCTCCGGCGCGATGATCGCGCACAGTTCAAGGTCGCGCGCGGTCAGTTCGACCGCTTCGGCCCGGCCGCCGACCCGCAGGTTGGAGCGCACCTGCCCGGCGGCCGGCACGCGGTTGATTGCGCCCACCGGCTCGCCGGCGACCAGCAGCACGCGCTTGTCGCCCTTGCTGACGGCGGGCACGAACTTCTGGGCGATCACCTGCTCGCGGCCGATCATGGCGTGCAGTTCCAGCAGGGCGTCGAGATTGGGATCGTCGGCCAGCAGCCGCGCCACGCCCGAACCGCCGCCGCCGTAGAGCGGCTTGAGCACGATATCGCCATGCCGGGCCCGGAAGTCGTAGATCGCCTCATGGTCCGAGGTGATCAGGGTCGGCGGCTGCACGCCGGGGAAGTCGGTGACGAACAGCTTTTCGGGCGCGTTGCGCACCTCGGCCGGGTTGTTGACCACCAGGGTGTGGGGGTGAACCTTCTCGAGGAAGTGGGTAGCGGTGATATAGGCCATGTCGAACGGCGGATCCTGGCGCATCAGCACCACGTCGATGTCGTCCTTCATGTCCAGCAGCACGCTTTGGCCCAACGTCGCGTGCGCGCCCTTGGTGGCCGTCAGCACCAGCGACTGGGCGCGGGCGAACACTCGGCCGTCCTCCATCGACAGCTTGTCGGGCGTATAGACCCAAAGCCGGTGACCCCGGGTCTGGGCCTCCATCATCATCTGGAAGGTGGTGTCGGTGTCGATATTGATCCCCAGCACGGGGTCCATCTGGACGGCGACTCTCAACGACATGGACGACTCCGGATCAACTTGGCGCCAGGACGTGCGACGTCCGGCGCTGCGACTGCCTAGTTAAGGCGGCGACGGCGGGATTGCGAGGGGCGAGTTGGGTTTGCGCGTCCTGTGAAAAAGGGGCGCAACGTGACCCTACCAGCTGTCCACCCGCACCGCCCACGGCCTGGCCGACCCGCTCGCGGCGTCCAGGCCGCCCGCGATCCAGCGCCGGGTGTCGGCCGGGTCGATCACCGCGTCGATTTCCAGGGCCGCCGCCATGCTGGTCGCCTTGCCGGCCGCATAGAGCCGGGCCACCAGCTGATCATAGAGGGCCTTCTGCTCGGCCGGATCGCTCAGGGCCTCCAGCTCCTTGCGGTAGCCCAGCTTGACCGCGCCCTCCAGCCCCATGCCGCCGAACTCGCCCGTGGGCCAGGCGGCGATGAAGGCGGGGCTGTGGAAGCTGCCGCCGGCCATGGCTTGCGCGCCCAGGCCATAGCCCTTGCGGGTCACCACCGTGAACAGCGGTGAGCGCAGCTTGGCCCCGGCGATGAACTGGCGGCTGACCCGGCGCACGGCGGCGGCGTCCTCGCTGCCCGGTCCCACCATGAAGCCGGGGGTGTCGCACAGGCTCAGGACCGGCAGGGCGAAGGCGTCGCACAGTTGCAGGAACCGGGCGGCCTTCTCGGCCCCGTCGCAGTCGATGGCCCCGCCCAGATGGCGCGGATCATTGGCGATCAGGCCCATGGGGCGACCCTCGATGCGGATCAGGCCGGTGACCATGCCGGCCGCGAAGCCGCCGCGCAGTTCGAGGAAGGAGCCTTCGTCTACCAGGCCATTAATCAGTGTACGGACATCGTAGACTCGCAAGCGGTTTTCCGGGATCGCCTGGCGCAGCCGGCGCTGGTCGGGGGCGGTCCAGTCGGCCAGGGTTCCCTGGAAATAGGACAGGGCCTGCTTGGCCAGCCGGGTGGCGTGGGCCTCGTCGTCGGCCAGGATGTCGATGACGCCATTGGCCCACTGATGAGCCGAAGGGCCGATCTGCTCGGGCTTGAACACGCCGAGGCCACCGCCCTCGATCATCGCTGGGCCGCCCATGCCCAGATTGCTGTCGCGGGTGGCGATGATGATCTCCGACAGCCCCGCGATGGCGGCGTTGCCGGCAAAGCAGCGGCCGGCGACGATGGCGATCTTGGGCACGATGCCGGACAGCTGGGCGAAGCTGCGGAAGGTCGGCACGTCCAGCCCGGCGACGCTGGTGGTGTCGGTGTCGCCGGGACGTCCGCCGCCGCCCTCGGCGTACCAGACGACGGGCAGCTTCTGGTCGGCGATCAGCGCCATCAGCCGGTCGGTCTTGCGGTGGTTCATCGCGCCCTGCGTGCCCGCCAGCACGGTGAAGTCATAGGCCAGGGCCGCGCAGCGGGCCTTGTCGGGGGCGAAGAGCGCGCCATTGACCGCGCCGATGCCGGTGATCAGGCCGTCGGCGGGGGTATTGGCGATCAGGTCCTCGGTGGTGCGCCGCCGCTTCTGGGCGGCGATGGCCAGGGCCCCGTATTCGAGGAAGCTGCCCGGATCGACCAGATCGTCGATATTTTCCCGCGCGGTGCGGTGGCCGGTCTTGCGACGCCGGGCGACGGCTTCGGGGCGGGCCTCGTCGAGGGTGAAACGGTGGCGGGCGATCACCTCGGCGAGGTCAGGACGGATGGCGTCCAGATCCTCGGTCGCGGCGTCGGCGGCGACGGCGGCGTCCATCTCGACCGGCTCGAGGAACAGCAGCGGCTGGCCCTCGGCCACGGTCTGGCCCGCTGCGGCGGCGATCTTCAGCACCCGTCCGCCGGACGTGGCGTGGACGAGGTGCTCCATCTTCATGGCCTCCAGCACCGCCAGGGCCTGACCCGGACGGACCAGATCGCCCTCCGCGACCTCGATCGCCCCGACCGTGGCGGCCAGGGGCGCGGCGACGGTGATCGCGCCGTCCAGGGTCTCGAAGTGGGCCTGGGCGGTCTCTGGCGGCAGGGGAAGCCCGGCGACCAGCTCGGCGGCGTGGTCGTCGATGAAGCGGGTGGTGGCCGCGCCGTCTTTCCAGTCCGACTGCGCCAGGATCGCCCGGATCAGCGGGGCGGTGGTGGCGACGCCGGTGATCGTGAACTCGCCCAGGGCCCGGTCCAGACGCGCGGCGGCTTCGGCCGGGGTGCGACCGCGGGTGATTACCTTGGCCAGCAGGCTGTCATAGGCCCCGCCGACCGCTAGGCCGACCGCCCCTGCGCCGTCCACCCGCACGCCCGGGCCGCCGGGCGGGGCATAGGCGGTCAGGGTTCCGGACGAGGGCTTGACCTGACCGTCGGCGCTCAGGGTCTCGGCGTTGATCCGCGCCTGGATCGCCGCGCCTACAGCGGGCGGGGCGGTGGTCAGGTCCAGCTCGGCCAGGGTCCTGCCGGCGGCCAGCTCGAACTGCAGGCGCACCAGGTCCAGGCCCGTGACCTCCTCGGTGACGGTGTGCTCGACCTGCAGGCGCGGATTGGTCTCGATGAAGGCGAAGTCGCCGGTGGCGGTATCGAGCAGATATTCCACGGTCGCCAGGCCGCGATAGCCGGCGCACAGGGCCTGCGCCGCGCTGGCCATGGCCGCGCGGGTGGCGGCCGGCAGGTTAGGGGCCGGGGCGATCTCGACCAGCTTCTGGTTGCGGCGCTGCAGGGAGCAGTCGCGGTCGCCCACCGCCAGCACCACGGTCCCGTCGCCGACGAACTGCACCTCGATATGGCGCGCGCTTTCGATCAGCTTTTCGGCATAGAGGCCATCATCGCCGAACGCGGCCTTGGCCTCGCGGGCGCAGGCGGCGAAGGCGGCGTCCAGTTCGCCGGGATCCAGCACCAGGCGCATGCCGCGCCCGCCGCCGCCGGCCCGGGCCTTGAGCATGATTGCGCCGTGCTGGGTCAGGAAGTCTTCGGCGGCGGCCAGGTCCAGCGCGCCGGTTCCGGGGATCAGGGGGACGTTCAGCCTTGCGGCCAGGGCGCGGGCAGCGGCCTTGTCGCCGAAGGTCTCCAGATGCTGCGGCGCGGGGCCGATGAAGGTGATACCCGCCGCCGCGCAGGCGCGGGCCAGGGCGGGGTTCTCCGACAGGAAGCCATAGCCGGGATGCAGGGCGTCACAGCCCGCGCCTTGGGCGGCGGCGATGATGGCCTCGATGTCGAGATGGGCGCGGGCCCCGGAGCCGGGCAGGGCGACGGCCTGGTCTGTGGCGGAAACGTGAGGGCTGGCGGCGTCGTCGCTGGCGAACACCGCCACGCTCTGGATGCCAAGCTCGGCGGCGGCGCGGGCGATGCGGAGGACGATTTCGCCGCGGTTGGCGATCAGCACGCGCTGGAAGGACATGGCGTTTCCTGGAGGGGCTTCATACGGCCGTTTGACGCACCATGGCCGCCCCGGCTTGACTCTCCAAGCCCATAAGATCAGAACAAAATGGGAACAAAGGATTGGGATTATGGCCGGCCCGCGCGACGCGCGCCTAGCGGCATTGAAGGGCCAGATTGCTGCTCTGCAAGCAGGGACTCGGACTCCGAGTCCGATCCTGAGCTTTGGTGATGCGGCGATCGACAGCTGTTTTCCGGCCGGCGGCCTGCCCTCGGGCTGCTGGCACGAGGTGATGGGCGCGGGGCTGGAGGACGAGACCTCTGCGGCGCCTGCCGCCTTCGCCGCCCTGCTGACCCGGCCGCTGCTCAAGACCGGGGCGGTGGTCTGGGTGATGCGGCGCACCGACCTGTTCGCGCCGGGCCTAGCGGGGCTCGACGTCCCGACCGGGCGGCTGATCCAGGTCAAGGCCCGCGACGAGGCCGAGGTGCTGTCGGTGCTGGAGGACGCTCTCTCGACCGTGGGCGTCGCCGCCGCCATCGGCGAGGCCCAGGCCCCGGAGCTGAAGGCCGGCCGCCGTCTGCAGCTGGCCTGCGAGAAGCGCGGCAGTTTCGGGGTGCTGCTGCATCGCCGGCCCTATGGCGGACCGGTTGGCGGGGCGCGGACGGTGTCGGGCTCGTCGTCCTTCAGCCGCTGGCGCATCGCCGGCGCGCCCAGCCAGCCGCCGACCGATGTTCCCGGCCTGGGCCCGCCGCGCTGGCGGGTCGAACTTGAGCGCTGCCGGGGCGGACGTTCCGGCGCATGGATTTTGGAGTCTTCGGAGGCCGAGCATGGCCCGCATCCTTTCCGTCTGGTGTCCCAACTGGCCGATCACGACCTGGCGGCGGCGGAACCCTTGCGTAAAACCGGTTGAGGCCGAGAAGGCCCCCTCAGTCGCTCCGCGACAGCTCCCCCAGAGGGGGAG